>JAHDHW010000042.1:21286-34178 GCA_020631105.1 Saprospiraceae bacterium
CAACTCCGGTCATCACACTTACATGTGCCGTACCATCATTTCCGTTTGCACAAGTTGCATCTGTACCAGAGGTCATTAACCAGATTCCTTCTGGTGACAACTCAACAGTAATATTTCCAACTGCGGTACATCCATTTGCATCTGTAACGGTAACAGTATAGTCGCCAGCACAAAGGCCATCCTCTACCACAAAATCTCCACCCGAGCTCCAGGCATAAGTTAATGGTTCTACACCGCCAGTAACATTTACACTAGCGTTAGCGTCACAGCTTCCTGCACAAGTCTCGTAAGAAGCAGCCATGTATAAATCCATATTGCTACTCACTTGTCCTACCGTTGCTGTAGCGCTTACAGAAGTACCAACATTATCTGTCACAGTCAGACTATAGCTTCCTGGAGTTAAGTCAACGATACCTGTTGTACTCGCTCCATTACTCCAAAGGTAGGTGTAAGGTGGAACGCCGCCACTAACTGTTGAAGTAACAGCGCCATTATCAGAGTTGCCACAGTCAGCGTTATAAGCTGTTAGGTTAACCGCTAGATTAAATTCATCGATAGTATTTGCTGCAAGTGGATTGCTAAGAAGCAAACCAATAAACAAGCAGACATTTACCAAAGACTTGATTAATGGGAGGCCTGGTGTTGTGATTCGTTTTTTCATATCTTGCTTTGAATAAATTCTATTTGAATGCATGATTAGGTGATTCGAATATGTTAAACAGTATTCAGTTGTTACTTTTCATCAAATTCAGTAACACATGAATCTGGAGCCTTAAGCACACGTGTAATTTCAACCCGACGTTCTTTAGATGCTTCAATACTATAGATAGAATTTTTAACATCAGCCATATCAAAACTTACATCAGCAGGTGCAGTTTCGTGTCCTTTTGGATCTACTCGTACCTCAACTCTACCTTCATATCCATCTAGAAGCCCTACTGTATTAAAATAGTTTTGAACACTCTTAATTCTTCGTTGTGTCAAGATGTAATTATAATTAGTCGCTTGTTTATATCTTGGACTCGCAAATCCACGAATCATAACAACTAATTTTTCATTATCTTCCATTTGATCTAAGTAACCTTTAAGAATTTGAGTAAATTCTTGTAAATCCTTATACCCTCCTTTTACATCTTCTTCAAAGAATTGAGTCATCTTAGTCAACTCTTCATTTTCAGAAGACAGGTCACGAATGAATTCTGGTTGTCGTTCCAAGTAACTTTCAAAGGCCCGAGTATAACTCCAGTCTGTTCTTGGACTTCGGCTATCAGGATTAGGTTCATCATTAAAGAAATAGAGCTTTATGTTCTCCGGCCCCGGAGGCGTTTTACATAAGTAAAGCTTATCTAATAACTTGGTTGGTACTACATCAATAGTGTCTGTACGAACAAAAAATGTATCCCGAGAATACCCTGGCTTAGATCCTACCACCATATATTGTTTCCCAAAGTTGAGCCCGTAGTTATATTGTACACTACCTGGTCCATACTTTGAATCCAAAGAATCATAATCTGAGAAAAGGTCATCCGGCACTTCGAATAACTCTACGGTCACTCCTGGAAGAGGTTCTTTTGTAATCTTATTGAATGTCAATGCGTCCAATTCTACCGCAGGTCTTAGATACAACGGAATCTCAATGATTGTTCCTCCTTTTGCATTTATGGTATTAAACAAGGAATCATCAGGAACATACCCATCAAGAGTAGCATCAACTCTGTACTCAATATCAAAGTTTCCGGAATAATCGTATCGATGATCATCCTTCTTAGATTGAACATCGGTTAATTGGCTTTGTAGTTCTGCCAAGGTAACTTCTGTTTCGAAAAGCGGCTCACGGGTAATCTCATTATACGTAAGTACCTTAATTTTAAGTTGAGGAATCTCATAAATATCATTACATCCACAAAGTGAATCTCGCTCAGGACTACAAGTCACCCCTTCTCTGTTAGATGATAAATATGCCATAGTACTCTCCTTATTTGTAGAGTAGTATACATCATCATAGCTACTATTAACTGGAGCCCCCATGTGTCTTACACCACCCCATCCATCATTATTTCTTTCGATACTATAAATATCGTAACCTCCCATATTTCGGCGGCCGTTAGAACTAAAGTATAAAGTTTGAGTTTCAGTGTTAAAGAAAGGAGTTACATCATCTTCAGCTGTATTGACATTAGCAACAAAGAAAGGAGCACCAAATGTGCCATTATCCAAGTAGCTACACCAGATATTCAAGTCTTTACTAAGGTCCTCATCATCAGTTGGTCGATCACTTGCAAAAAACAGAACCTCTTTTTGCGCTTTCGCATCATAACCTACCGTAGGTTGTGTTGTAGTAAAACCTTCTTTATTAATTCCGGACAACGCAACTCTTTCCCCCCATTTTTCTCCGTCTTTCTCCCGATAATAAATATCACAGCTAATCTCGATAGCATTAATACTCTCACAAATCGTATAGTATATACGCGATGCATCATCATTAAAAGTTGCATGTGCAGAGTGTTTTAAATCCTCATTAAAATCATCGGAAATTTGTTGGCCTAACTGGCTATCTTTTGAAATATAGATTCTAGTGAGTGGTGCTTCAGGCTGGCTGTTCTCATCCGTCGTATATCTTACGGAGGAATAGTATAAGTCATCACCAAGAAGGATAGGACTGAACTCAGAGTTGACAGTATTAATCGTAGAATCTTTTTGTCTTACCCTGGCAGAACCAGCTTGCAGCTTGTCTGCCCATTCACAATCCTCAATTTCTTTATTTGCTTTTTGGACAAAGTCTTCACTAACGAAAGAAGCATCCTCATTTAAGAAGTTTTCAAAATAACGGATTGCTTTTTTATAATACCCTTGACTCTTCAGGACAGAACCTAAATGGTAATTCGTCAGGCGATAAGTTTGTCGAGCCACTGA
This sequence comes from Saprospiraceae bacterium, assembly GCA_020631105.1. GTDB lineage: Bacteria > Bacteroidota > Bacteroidia > Chitinophagales > Saprospiraceae > JAHDHW01. Next base: position 24,200 of record JAHDHW010000042.1, read on the forward strand.
ATCTTGTAACACCTGACGGTAGTATTGTTCAGAAAGTTCATAAATTCGAAACTCTCTTGCTGCTTCTCCAGCATTATAAAAATTCTCAGCGGTTTCATCATCCGCTTCTTTAATAATCATCTGATAATATTCCAAAGCACGAGAAAAGTCTTTGGCTTCATAAGCTTCAACAGCTTTTATTTTGAACCGCTTGAGGGATTGGGCCTCTAGAGTACCCATACCACATAGAAGTGCAAGAAGTATGATGTAGTATTTTTGAATCATGGTTCCTTTCTTAAATTGGTGATCGTTGTTTGTTTATAGATAAACCGGACAAGTTGGGCAGAACTCAACTACAGGTACTTTTTTGAAAGTATAAATCATTGAGAACTCTGGTCCTCCTAATCCTCCTGTCGCAACTTCAAAATCCGATACATTGATATCATAACTGAGTCCAAACTGCCACGATTTCATATATAATTGCAAATAAGGATAAAAGGCATCTCCTCTACTGAACTTGTCATTAAATCTATACCCTAACCCAAATGCAACAGCTAATTCTTTGGTCAACCTATCATTAAGGTGAATCTTTCCTCCGGCACTAACCAGGTTTGCTACGTATGGCCCCTGGTATTGTCCCATTGCGTTTATAAGTAAATCAACATTCTCTGCTACATCAAAAACACCATGTCCGTAAATGCTAAATCTAGCAGGTAATTGTACATTTTGCTCTTCGAAAAAACTTTTTTCTGGCTGATTAAGGTGGAACCAACCAACTCCAATGTCAACAGTTGTTCGCGAACGGCGTTTAGGCATATCTGCCGCCGTTCTTACCTTTTTCTTATCACTACGATAATGCCAGTTTACACCTATTGAGAAATCAGCATAAAAAATCGTTTTGTTATTAAATAATGTACTCTCGTTAGGAGAAAGTGTTGGTACAAAAGTTTTACCATCAAATTGCTCATCCCAACGTAAAGCATCCGTTTTAAATGATCTTTGGTGACCAGCTAATTGCAAACCCGCAGTCAAAGATTGCGTATTTGTCAATCGGCGGGTGTATGACCCCAAAAGACCAATTGCGGTAGTACTCATTTGTGAGTCACCAGCCTGATCATGATTAAAGACTAATCCTCCACTAAAAAAACCTTTATCCTTAGGATCGTCTGTAAATCTCTTCTCAAACCCTGCATTAAAGGTTCTGTACGAAACGGGAACATTATACCATTGCGCTCGATAGTTCGAGTGAAATCGCATATCTCCGTTAAAGACCCCGGTCAGTGCAGGATTTCTTAAAAAGAAAGCATTTTCAAATTGGGAAAAGTGGATGTCCTGTGCTTGTAGATTACCTGAAATTGAGCAAATCAGGATCAAAAACAGCACAATCAGCTTAGGTGTTGACGTCTTGAAGTTCATAGACTGTAAGTTTTGGCAAATAAATATTACAACGGGGGCTTGATTATAAAGGCCCTTAAACGCACAAATTGAGTATCTCACAAGGGGTGGGATCTCTGGCAATGGTAACTCAATAAACGTTATAAAGTCTAGGAAATAAAGAGGAATGCAATCAAAAAAGTGAGCTTAACTAAGTGTTTGGGAGAGTGCTCTGAAATAAAATTCGTTTCAAAAAAGTAAAATAAGATTCCTTTCTGATTACAATATTCTAGGTTTTTTGATCAACTTCCAAATTTTTAACTAAAAAGCTTTTTTATCAAAAAACATATATAAACTAAACACTATAACTAAATAACTGAGATGCATTGATTAAGATATATCACCTTTTCACAATGTTTCAATCGTACTTATACACGTAAATAAAATAGAAGCTAGATCAAAGCGCAAAAAATTGCACCCAACAATGACCCATATCTTCTGTCCCTCCTAAATCTTTTAGGTTCTTAATCGTACCAATATTATAACAAGCTACATACTTCCAACTTGGCTCCATCAAGGCTTTTCGATGGCCTCTGGTAGGAATACCATCATCAATCAATAAGGCAAGTACAGTGTTCCTAACTGTACTCTCTCCGCCTGCTAAATTTTCATTAGGAGCAACGGAACCATCAGGTTTTATACTAATTTTTAAATTAGCATCTTTTACCCGATCGAAGGATGACCTTCCATCTGTGCCTGTATGCTCTAATTGATTGTGGCGTTGATTATCCAAGCCATGTGCCTTGGCAACTTGATACAATTTTTGGTGTGGTTGTAATCTCGATAGTGTAGATATATTGTTTAACTCTTTTTTTAGCTCTTTCGCTGCCTTCTCCAAGCTTCGCGAACTCCCAATCATCATCGTTTTCATCTCCGCTACATAAGCATCCACGTATGGAATATACCCTTTAGGGTTAGTTCGCATCAGGTTTATCTCCTCAATCATTGCTTTTTCTTTCTCCGTCATAAACGAGAAATCTCCTGTAGCCAAATTACTTCCAGTAGAACTATTATTCGTTTCAGTATTATCACTGGTAGATTCTGTATTATTATCCCCTGTACCTGGGGCTTCTGTATTAGAATTATCCGTAGCAGGTGGTCTTGGTTGATTGCTTTCATTTCCATCTCCCGGAGCAAAAAACTGCAACCAACAATGCTCTCCATCATCTCCACCAAAGTCAGGAAGGTTTTTAATTGTACCGATATTATAACAAGCAACATAAGCCCAAGAGGGTTCAAGCAAAGCTTTTCGATGCCCTCTGGAAAGTATATTATGATCAATTAAAAGATTCAAAACAGTACCCCGAATCGAAGCTTCTCCTGCAGCCAGGTTTTCATTTCCAGGGACTGTTCCGTCAGGATTAATAGTTATTCGCAGGCCTGCGTCTTTTACTCGATCAAAGGACGAACGGCCATCTGACCCCTTGTGCTCTAGCTGATTATTCCGCTGATTATCCAACCCGTGTGCTTTCGCAACTTCATACAATTTTTGATGGGGTTGTAAAACCGATAGTGGAGCTAAGTCTTTAAGTTGTTGCTTTAATTCATTTGCTGCTTTCTCCAAAGGTTCAAATCCTCCAAAACCTCCTTGATTGTTACGTACATGTTCGTCAACATATTTAATGTAGCCTTTTGGATTTGATCGCAAAAGATTGATTTCCACAATCATTGCTTTTTCTTCGGCAGTCATATAAGAAAAATCACCATCCGCCATTACTGCGTTATCCGCATCTGAATCAGTACTTTCAATTCTATCTGTATCCTCATCCTTAGTTTCTGTTGGTTTAGTTCGGATTGGTAACTCTATTGGTTTATCATTAGGATCATCATAAGCAAATAACTGAATCCAGGTATTCGGTTGCTCTCCTACTTTGCCAACTGCATTACATGCAACATATTTCCATGCTGGATTTAATAAAGTTTTCCGATGGCTGCGCCCCATACGATCATTTGCATCAACTAAAAGCATGATCACTGTTTCTCGAATTGAGCGACCACCAGCTACTAAATTTTCTGCTCCAGTTAATGATGTACTATCTTGTATTCGGCTAAGTGGTGTTGAGCCATCTGAGCCTCTATGAGCAATTACGCCTTGTTCTTTAATATCTACTCCATGCCTTTGAGCTACTAAATGTAGTGACTCATTAGGCTCCAATGTCGGAAGAGGTGACTGATATCTTAATTGAGCAACCAATTCATCAACTGCCTGCATCTCGTTACGTTTCATGGCAGTATCGAAATTAGCATCCGCATTAAATTCCTGAATATATTGATCTACATATTGAATATAAGCATTGGGATCAGCACGAAGAAGGTTGATTTCATCAATCATCGCTTTTTCATTAATACTCATATACTCCAAAGGAGTTTTTGGAGGTTGAGGAGTAACAATCGTATCAACTGTTGCTAATGCAGAGTCGGCCAAATTGTACTCAGTTGGAATACTATCCTGAAGATTAGTCGTATCAGCAGTGGAACTACCAACCTTGTCCTTATTCAAAAGGCTACAACTAGTTATTAAAGATGCCCCTATGAGGCAAAACAATGTTAATAAGCGCATATCGGATCCTATCATCTTAAATCTAAATGTAATATAGGTAGTTTCATCATATTATTTTAGTATATGTAGATAGATTTAAGTTTTTGACCTCCAATAAGGTATGTAATCTAACCTTTCAAATATTTTAATCCTTTAATACCACTAAAATTTAAGCTTATAACCCCTATATTGGTGTATATGATCTATTTCTTTAATAATGTTCATTTATAAAGCTTTCCTATTGAATCGAAGACTTTTCCACAAACATTTACTCAAAAGCGCCCCAATTGTTATTGGAGGAACGCTGGTTATGACTCCAAGCCTTTTATTTTCTAAGTCTATGCCAAATATGAAAAAAAAGACAATCCGGCCGAAACGGCTAAAAGCCGGACAAACCGTTGGCTTAATTGCCCCCGGGAGTTCAATTAGTGAAGAAAAATTACAAAAAGCGCTCAGCACAATAGAAAGCCTCGGGCTCAAAGCAAAATACACCCCAAATATTTTAGCTAAGCATGGGTACTTAGCTGGAACAGATCAGCAAAGGCTTTCAGATTTGCATCTAATGTTCTCGGATAAAGAAGTAGATGCCATTTGGTGTATCCGGGGAGGATATGGTTGCACCAGACTCTTACCTAAAATAGACTACAAACTGATAAAGAAAAACCCAAAAATCCTGATTGGATATAGTGATATAACCGCTCTAATTGAAGCTATTCATCAAAAAACAGGTCTCGTAGGATTTCATGGTCCGGTAGCCGTTTCGGAACCAACCGATTACTCTATGGAGTATTTAAAAAAGGTACTTTTTGAAGCTAATCCAATCATCAACATTAAAAATGCGGAAGAACACCTTCATAGCACGGAGAAAAATTATGCGGTTAAAGTGATTCAATCGGGAAAAGCAAAGGGGGAATTAATTGGTGGAAACTTAAGCCTGATTACTGCAATGCTAGGCACCCCATTCGAACCTTGTGTAAAAAATAAACTACTTTTTTTAGAAGACATTGGTGAAAAGCCATACCGCATCGACCGTATGCTCACACAATTACGCCAAGTAGTCGATCTCAACAAAACCGCCGGAATCATCCTCGGGATTTTTGCGGATTGCGAAGGCAAGCAAAACTCCTTAAGTTTAATGGAAACATTAGAGGACCGTCTGGGCGACCTTAAGGTACCGGTTATTTACGGAATGTCCTTCGGCCATATTGACCATCAATTTACTCTACCCGTTGGAATAACGGCAGCGCTCGATACAAAAGACGCTAGTCTCCAGTTGCTGGAATCCGCAGTAATTTAAGCACCGTCAGGTGCGATGAGTCAAAGCAATCTTACACCAGCGAATCATAAAAAAACAATGGAGATCACCTACCATAAAAAACAACTTCAACTCAAATACCCGTTTACCATTTCTCGATGGACTTATACACATCGGCCTTCTTTGATTGTTGAACTGCGTATGAATGGATTTTCGGGTTATGGGGAAGCAACTGAAAATCCATATTATAAAAATACAGCGGTCTCTTATATGGTAGAGCGCATTGACCAGATTACTACAACCGTAAAACAATCTGCGGGATTACCGCCTGCTCAATTCTGGAAAAACCTACATCAAAAACTACAAGATTGTCCATTCGCACTATGCGCACTAGACGAAGCATACCACGACTGGTACACAAAATCTCAAAAACAATCCCTCTCTGAATACTGGAATTTAGACTTAAGCCAACAGGCAAAAACCTGCTTCACCCTGAGCATCGACCCCATTGATATCATGGTGGAGCGAATGCGGAACATGCCCTGGCCCATTTATAAAATTAAATTAGGTACAGATCAGGACATCGAAATAGTAGAGTCCCTTCGAAAGCATTCAAGCGCTACGTTTTGGGTAGATGCAAATTGTGCCTGGACCGTTGAAGAAACCATTGAAAAGTCAAAAAAATTAGCCGCGCTTGGAGTTGAGTTTATTGAGCAACCTCTCCCGGCAGAAGACTGGGAAGGAATGATGCAAGTGAGCAAAAAAACAGCACTTCCAATCATTGCCGATGAGGCCTGTAAAACAATAGATGACATCTATCGATGCAAGACATCTTTTGCAGGGGTTAACATTAAAGTCATGAAATGCGGTGGCTTGACTCCAGCACTGGAAATGATAAAAACTGCTCGTACTGAAGGCTTAAAAGTAATGGTAGGTTGTATGACGGAATCGACCGTTGGGATATCAGCGATTGCACATCTGGCACCACTTATTGACTTTGCAGATATGGACGGCCAACACTTCATTAAAGATGACCCTGCGACAGGCGTGCAAGTAACCGCAAACGGAATTATATTTATGGATAGCCCCGGTACGGGCGTACAACTAAAAGAAGAAAAACTATCCCCTCAATGAGTCAGCAATTAATCTTTAGCGGAACTAACTATTTAGGTGTAAGCCAAAGTCGTGATTTTCGGCGATTGGTGGAACAAGGATTCGAACTTTTTGGCTTGCATTATGGAGGAAGTCGGTTTTCTGGATTATGCCCTCCTATATTTAATCAAGCGGAAAAGACCCTGGCAAAGTTAAGCGGAGCAGAGGAAGCTTTAATTGTCTCCTCTGGCAGCTCTGCAGGAATACTGGCTACTCAACTACTTGAACCTAGTGACCATATAATCGCAGCCAAGGATACTCACCCGGCACTCCTAAACATAAAACATAAGGTTAGTTTTTATCATTCGCTGAGCTCAGCCGTCGCTGACCGAATCGGGCCTAACGGCCCTTTAACGATCCTCTGCAACGCCATTGATCCATTACATTGTCGCCCTACGGATTTCTCGTTTGTAAATGAACTAAATCCTCTTGATTTGTTAATTGTCGATGACTCACATGGCTTTGGAGTTACCGGAGAAAATGGGGGAGGCATTCATCAATATCTAAAAGAACAAACAGCAGCCAAAATCATTGTCACCGGATCACTAGGTAAAGGTTTTGGCGTACCCGGAGGAGTTATTCTGAGCGATGCTGATATAATTCAAAAGGTAAAATCTTTACCAAATTTTGGTGGCGGAGCACCACCACCTGCGGCATATATATTTGCCTTCAATCATGGTCAGGATTATTATGATGAGGCCCGTAAAAAGTTATTACAAAACATAGATTACTTTAAGGATAAGCTTAAGCAAATAGACTCCTTTAGATACTTAGAGGATTATCCGGTATTCTACACTTCCAAAAATGAATTAGCGGATTATCTCTTAAAAGAAGAAATAGAAATTTCATCTTTCCGCTACCCTACTCCTCAAAGTGACCTCATTACCCGAATAGTGTTAAATAGTGGACACTCTTTAGAAGATATTGATCGATTGACTACCTCCATTAATAAATCCCTGAAATCATAAACCCACACCAGCGCAGGATTAAGATAGTTTGCTTGACAATCCAGTAGAGACCTATTTTTACATTTTGAACTGTACTAAGAAACCAGTAGTAAAGCAAAAAGATAAATTAGTATTTTAGTGTATTGTACGTTTAGGGCGTAGCCCGTTTCAAGAATGTCTTTCCGATCAGGATCGGAATAAAGATCAGCGAATAAAAATAATAATCCAATGTATAAATTCCTTTGCCTTTTCTTTTTTACGATGACAACAACCATACTAACCGGCCAAAACATCCTGGAGGACTTACTTGAAAAAAATAAAGCCTCCTTATATCCGGTCATGAATACTCCAGAGGATTACGAGGTTCAAATCATTTACACACAAATCGACCGGGATCAAAATAATATACCGCATTTCACCACACATAGTTATAACCTTCACCACAACTATTTCTATCCTGCCAGTACGATCAAAATGCCGATGGCTTTTGCTGCACTCGAAAAATTAAATCAATTAAACATAAAAGGTGTAGATAAATATAGCGCTATGATTCATGGCATTGGAAGTGCTCCGCAATCTGTCGCTGAAAAGGATAGTACTGCCGAAAATGGTCTTCCTTCCATTGCACATTACATCAAGAAAATATTTTTGGTTAGCGATAATGATGCAAATAATCGCCTTTATGAATTCATCGGCCAGCAGGCACTTAACAAGATGCTCCATGACAAAGGCTTGCATCGTACCCGAATCATTCATCGACTAGGAGCAGGAGGTGCTTCGTTTAATTTTGAAACCAATCAACGCACCAACCCTGTCAGTCTTTATAATGAGGAAACATTACTTTATCATCAGGGCGAAGTAGAAAGCAAGGCTCAGTGGGATTTCGAAGTAAAAAACACCAGTAAAGGAAAAGGATATATGAGTGGTGGCAAACTCATCAATGAACCATTTGATTTTAGCACTAAAAATTATCTCGCCTTGATGGATCTTCATTTAATCATGCAGAGTGTAATTTTTCCGGAAGGCATTCCGGCGTATTGCCAGTTTGACTTAACACAAGAGGATTATCAGTTTTTATACCATTGGATGTCAGCAAAACCGCGAGGTGCAAAATTTCCATATTATGACGAGCCGGATGGCTATGTAAAGTTCTTCTTGTTTGGTGGAAAAGAAGAAAATATCCCAGACCATATAAAAGTTTTCAACAAAGTCGGTTTTGCCTATGGATACCTTACAGATATTGCCTATATCATAGACACCAAAAATAAGGTAGAATTCCAACTCAGTGCAACGATCCATGTCAATGAAAACCAGATTTATAATGACAACGTTTACGAATACGATACTATCGGCCTGCCCTTTCTTAAAAAAATAGGCGAAATCATTTACCAACATGAGTTAGATCGTGAACGTACAGTATCTCCAGATCTACGCAAGTACCTTTCGAAAGGATAAATTCACTTTGTTCATGTCAGTGGTCATTTTTAACGCTATTTAACGTAGTCGTCTAATCCGACAGTTTAACAAAAAAGGCAAGGTCAAACGAGGGCAATTCGCTACATTTGCAGGATATTATTGAAACCAAACTTAATTACTTATGCAAATGAGATTAATGACCCTACTAATGTTCTTAAGCATTGCCTTAAGTGCACAAGAAATCAAATTTCCGGATTTAGACAAAAGTCCGATGGATGCTGCTACTTACCCACGTCAGGCAGCATACAAGAATTATATGACTGGCGAAATGGCTAGTATTCAACCAAAAGTAAAAGTGCTTTACTGTCGACCAATGAAGAAAGACCGTGAGCTTTTTGGCGAACTAGTACCTTATGGCCAGGATTGGCGTTTAGGTGCTAACGAAGCAACCGAAGTTATTTTTTATAATGACGCTGAGATCGGTAATACTTTTGTACCAAGAGGTACTTACACGATGTTTGCCGAGCCATACCAGGACCACTGGTTAATCAAAATCAGTGAAGAGCGTTTTATCGGAGGTGCTCAAAACCGAGATGTAAAAAAAGATATTGCTACTGCAATTGCGAAAGTGGAAAGTGTTGCTAAAAGCCGCGAGGCGTTTACAATCGGTTTCCAAAAAGTAACTGAAGATGAAGTAAACATGGTATTCGAATGGGGTAAAACTCGTGCGACATTACCGATAAGCTTTAATCCGGTCTACTTATCTGGAGAGGATAAAAGTCCAATGGATTTGGCACAATATCCAAACATGTCTCGTTTAAGAAACTTTGTTAAGCCAGAAGAATTGGATGCAAATGAGCCTCAAATTCGTGTGGTATATAGTCGTCCACAAAAAAACGGACGTAATGTCTTTGGAGAATTATTGAAGTATGGTGAGCCTTGGCGTTTAGGTGCTAACGAATCAACGGAGGTTACTTTCTTCAATGATGTAAAAGTAGCTGGCAATGAAATCAAAGCTGGTAAATATGGAATCATGGCGGTTCCGCATGCTGACAAGTGGGATATCGTTATTCATAAAAACATTCCTACCTGGGGTGTTTATAACCACGACGATTCTAAAAACGTAGCAAGCTTTAGTGTTCCAACGGCTAAGACTCCAAGTACCGTAGAATCATTATCTGTTATCTTTGATAAGAAAGATGATAAGAATGTACACATGATTATTGGATGGGATGATACAATGGTAAGAGTACCGGT
>JAHDHW010000043.1:0-28938 GCA_020631105.1 Saprospiraceae bacterium
AATACTTGACTTTCCGGTTCCGAAACACTCAGTATATACATACCTATACTAAGAGAAGAAATGTCGAATGTAAATTCACTTAATTCAATAGTTCGAGTAGAATACAAGAGCTTCCCTGATAAGTCAAAAACTTCCAGTACAAACTCTTTATCGGTCGATTTAATATTGGTATTTATTCTTATTTCTTTGTCAGTGGGATTTGGGTATACCTCAAAAACAAGGCTTTCATTTTGAGCATCACTGGTTACTGAAGTGGTCATGTTTATACAACCGTCGTATCCTCCAACAATATTCGCAACCTCAAAAAGGCTATCTAATCTTAAGACTCCATAATGGGAATCGACATAGCATAATAGTCCTTGAGGTATTCCTATTAAGTCATTCGTTATTTCTATATCTGAACAAAACTCTCTAGGCCTAGGTAAAAATGATTCCCGAGGACCAACGTCAACAATAAAACTATGCCCGAAACTCCAGTACTCTCCTGGTTCTATTATTGCACGTTCGGCAATATTATCATGGAAGCTTACCTCCTCTATGCTAGAAATTACTTGTTGATCGATATCAGGCAGGGTTTGATTAGAGCATCCAAAAAATGAATTAGCGGAAGTATTCCATTGATCACCTACTTCCGGACTCATATCAAAAATAAATTCAAATTCTAAATCATTGGGATCATACCAATAAATACTATCTCCTTCATTAGACAAATAAATACTCCCTTTAAATATCCTGTCAGAATACACAATTTGATCCAAGTCTAAGTTCGTATAAAAACTTGCTATATGGATATCCATCTTTTGACATGGCGATCCACTAATAATAGTATCAGAAACAATCTCATATTCTTGTAAGTTTAAAAAGAAACCTCCTGTTTGATAGTACACCCATCGCGTTCCATGTTCCCAATATTGAGCATAGATATCAGTATTAAGCATAACCACAAACAGTAGTAATGGAAATAAAAATTTATTATTTATTGATTTCATGATCGCTACTTTTTAGGTTGAGTAATTTGTTGTTCTAGCTCTAGGACTTTTGCTTCTAGCATTTCAATGGTATTTTGTTGTTGTTTAATAGCATTCGTTAAAACAGGAACAAGACTAAGGTAATCGACGGAAATAGATCCATCATCCATAGTCCTCACCATTTGCGGAAGAGCAGCTTGTAATTCGATAGGATCAAACCCAATATAACTTCTAGTTCCCAGATTTCGATCTGATTGCTGTTCCGAATCGATCGTCTTTTGTTTTATATCTGAGATTTCTTCTCCATTAATAATAGAGCTTTGTTCATTACCAATTGTTTTTACTTCTTTTTCAAAGCTGTAAATATTTAAGTTTTTCAAAGCAGCAAGGCTATTATTAGCAGGAACAAATGTACGTGAAGAGTGTACATCAGGCAATGAAACTAAAAGCGCCCCTTCTAATGAAAAATCTCCTTTAATATCAAGCTTATGTGTTGGTATTTTACCAATACCGATATTTCCAGAATCGCTAATAAACAACTTAAAGTTACCTGCATTTTGTTCCGGCCATGGCTTGAAAAAGTTTAAGCCTCCATTCCAGTATTCAATGCCAAAAGCACCATTCTCACCTGGGCCAAAAGTTAAGGCTTTATAACTATCGTATCCAATAGAAATAAAATCATCTGCTCTGACTTTAAATGCACCTTTTTGGGCAAATAAATTACTACAAAGAATTAGAAGAAAGAAAGAAAGAAAGGTTTTGAAAAATTCATTGTTATAAAATTTAGTGAGTAATCGGAGGAATTACTTTAGACTTTCACTAAATAACAATAAGAGATACTTTAGGGAAGTATATTCAAAAAGTTAATAGCTTTGGCTTTAGCGAACAATATTTTTAAAAGGTAAAGTGTTTTTGGGATAAATCAAAATTGGAATACGAATATTATCTAAATATCATTTTTTTAAGTGGTAGTACGACTTGGAGTCGTACTACCACTAGGTTCTGAAGCTCTTTTCAGGGCCCCATGGATCAGAGGTTGTCAAGACTAGCGAATAATTATAATCCTATCGCTTAATGACCAAAGTAAAAGTATGCGCTGGTAATCCATTTAGATTAATTTTCGCTACGTACGTTCCGGCAATCATATTATTTACGGAAAAGGTAAATTTATTAAAGCCTTCCCGGATAGCGACCTGTTCTGTTCGTACTAACTGCCCCTGCATATTAAAAAATTCCACCATTCCTTCAGTCTGCTGGTTTGAGTTAAAGACCATATTAAAATCATAAGCAGCTGGATTAGGGTAAATTTTCGCATGTTGTAAAGCAACTTCAGGTAAATTCACGGAGCGCCAGTCACTCCATTTAATACTTCCATCACGATCTACCATTTTTAATCGATAGTAGTTGAGGCCAGGCAAGGGCTCGCGATCAAAAGTCTCATAGAATTGACTGGTTGTACTTTCACCAACGGCCTGTACCTGGTTAATTTCGGTTTCGGGACGGCCCTCTTGCATTCGTACTATGGCGAAATGGTCAACATTAATTTCAGAAATTGTCTCCCATTGAAGACTTACATGTTGTTCAGGTGTGAGCTGTGCATCAAAGAATGAAAGTTCGGCTGGTAGCGCAATTAAACTGATATAACAGCTAGGGTCTACTATTTGCTCAGGAATGATCAGTTCGGGCATAATATTGAACTCAAGCATTTGTGCAGGTTCGAGGATATCATCACCTGCCCCCATCCAATTTTGTAAGAGCGTTTTAAAAACATCGCGATAATCATGTTGTATTTCTGTTTCCAGCATATTCCCGGAATCATTGATCTGAGAAATATCAAAGTTAGTTCCGGATACTCCCGGGTTTACCGCATCTCCAAAAATGAACATTGGGCCGTAATTGCCATGATCTGTTCCATTACTACCATTTTCAGTTATCCTGCGAGAAAACTCAGAGAATACTACGGTCACCACTTTTTCACTCATACCTAGGGACGTCAAATCATCATGAAATGCTTTGATAGAATCAAATACATCCGTTAGCAATTCGGCATGTTCGCCAATATGCGGAGTCCCCGCCATGACTTGTCCGGCGTGGGTATCAAACCCACCTTTGTGCACCATGAACATTTTAGTCTTGCTCCCCCCCGAGAGCATTCTTGCGACCAAAGAGAATTGATAGCCCAGGTACGAATCCGGATAAACCACGGCGGAGTTCGTTCCGCTATTATAGACATTGGTTATGCGTTCGCCATAAACATTAGTACTGTTTTCTACACTCATGATATAATCGATCTCTGCTCCATATTCTGATAATGGAGTGTCCGCATGCGGTGCGGTTCCAAGGCCATTAAGCAAGCCGAATAATTCTCCCGGGTTTTGTCCGGTCAAATTAACCGCTTCGTAGGTACTCGTACAATCATGAAAGGAAAGCGAAGCTTTGGTGTCTCCAAACTGCATTCCTAGAGGATCTGGAAACTGGGTATTAGGGTTACCATGTACACCGGGATAGGCATGTTCAAAAAAACGACCGATCCATCCGTCGCCGGAAGCTGCTGCGTAGCTTCCGTCCCTCCCGGACAACCAGTAATCAGTTGACTTAAAGTGCGACTGATTAAAACTTGGATAGCCGACCGCTTGAATAATACGTGCCTTCCCGGCCTCGTACATTGATTTAAAGTTGGTCATCGAAGGATGGAGGCCAATCTGCTCAGCAACACCAAGTGTAGAATCCAGATTGATAAAAGCTCCAGTACCTGAGGAGGCTAAGCCTATCGTCGGACGATGATTGATATAAGTATCATACTGATCAATAGGGATGAGGGTATTCAAGCCATCATTCCCCCCTTTCAGGAACAAGACCACCAAGGTTCGGTCTTCAATACCGGTACAGGTATTAAAAAACTCTAGCATCCCCGGTGATACAAAAGGACTTACACCTACCCCGTTTAAGATTAATGGAGCCGAAGATAACTTACCTATATTTTTAAGAAAATTTCGTCTTTTCATTATTAGCGTTTTGAAGATTTAGAATAACTTTTTAATTACATCACTCCATACTCCTGAGAAGTAGTTAGTGCTTTAAAGAGTGTTTGCAAAGGGATTTTAATCGCGGAATCGTCTCCTGTATTTTGATAGTTCAACCATTCAAAATACCAGTTAATCGGAGAGAGATCATCCAGAAAAACGTCTAGAAAATAGGTAGCTCTTTCTTCGTTCGGTGTTTCTGCAAACAGGTAATGCATTAAACTGTTAACCAAATCTTCTGCACTGGATGGGTCATCGACTACATCAGTACTGGCAATAAAATCAACAATATCGAAGGCTACTCCGCCATTGCTTCCTCCGGCCAAAACGCGTTTACCGGATAAAAGAATTTCTGGTTGTTTGTATCGGGGAATTAAGGTCGCTCCATTAAACCAATTGCGAGCGTATCCAGGCTCTTGATAATAAGCCGGATACCCTGCAACGGAATCGGGGAAGAAAATGGGCATTCCCCCTTGTGTGCCAATCACTTGTAATACTGTCAAGCGGTACCAGCGATCGTAATGATTTTCGGAGTCCGCTAAATAATCTGGTGTCGAAATATTAAAAAATGTCATAGTGTGGAGCAACTTCTCCATTGGGGATTTCACCAATCCCCCAAAGATTTCGTCTGTAGATTCTGAATCGTCCAGATCATAAAAGTGTTGGCTTTTCAGTAATTGTTTTAAGGCAATTGAGATTTTATAGTCATTATCATAAAGGGTTTGTGCGAGCGGTGTGATAATATCTGATTCGATCTCTTCAGTGATTTTCGAACTTACAAAATAGCGATACATCCGACGACAAATCGTTTTTGCTGTTTCAAGCTGTACGAAAATCATATCAACAAAGTCGCTAAGCTCTCGCCACATATCTTCTTCTTCACTAGCGCCAGTGATTATAGCATTATCAAATGCAGCACTAAATGTTTTATCAGAGTCATCATGTTGAAATAGCGTTGCCCTGCCTCTTTGAATTCCTGTATCCGGATCCGTATACTCAGGATCGCCACCGGCTCCCAGCGGCCGATTTCGATGTGTCCAGCCAGTTAAAACTTTAGCAGCTTCAATAATATCGTTTTCGGTATAGTTGGTATAATCTCCAGGGCCAACCTGAGGTCCTTTGCCAATCGTAAATAATTCAAAAAACTCGCGGGCAAAATTTTCATTGGGGTCAAATCTGGTATTTTGATTTCCATTGAGGTAACGAAGCATTGTATTATCTGTCACCATTTTTAGCGCCAGGTTTTTATAGCTATCCATGTTAAAGTCTCCATTAGTATATCTGATTGAACTCAATCGGAATAAATGCAGATAATCAAAAAACTGCCTGGATTGACCAGCGGTTGCATTTACGATAAAGATAGAATGCAGAAAAAATTCCAGCTTATGAGCAATTGAAGGGTCCTGCATTGCCTCCTCGATCCACCAGCCAACGATATAAGTCCGGGAACGAAAATCGGGACTAAGGGGCTCTATCCCCTGATTAATAAAATAGTCAGAAGTCTCCGGATCAATCGGCTCAGGTAAATTGAGATCCGGAATATCAAACAAATCTTCGACAGCCTGATCAGCGGTTTTTGTAGCGGCGGAATCAATTGCAAATTTACTTTGCAAATAAGTGGTACGTCTTAATAGGTGCTTGGCTAGACGATGCCCCAGCACACCATTATAAGGTAAGAGTGATGCCATAAGTTACGCTCAATTTTAATATTCATTATGGACAATATAGCCCCTGGTCCAATGCGGTATACACCACTGGATTTCGAAAATCAAAAATGTATTGGTTTGGAGTCTCAGGAATAGACAAAAAACAAGTCCAATCAACAGGGAACGTTTCTTGATTCAGTCCTTAAAGTAGGATTCAGCAAAATTGAAGTGTAAGAAAAGCTAGAAAAAATTGAAGTCAGAATTTCTTCAAAAAAGAGAAGGATACGTTAATCGCGCATCTACGCTAATTTAACGCAAAAAATTAGAAATATTATATTTAAAGATATAAATATTTATATTTTTTCTTTATAACCAAAGTAACCCCATTTCAGATCATGAGGATGTTGGTTAAAACTCTAGAGTATTTTCCCCAACACCGCATCAATGACTGCAACGATTGCGGCAAGTGCAAGTGCCCACCAGAAGCTTTTCACTTTAAAGTCATTCAGAAAATAATCCGCTACCTGAATCAGAATAGCATCCAACAGTAATGTAAAAACTCCTACTGAAAGTAAACCTAAAGTAATAATTTTGAGTACAACACCTAGGGTTACATTTAGAATCGCAATCACAATGGCAACAACAATAGCGCTGACAAAGTTACCAATGGTTACTCCGCTTAGGAAACGAGCACCAAAAAATAGAGCAATGGCATTGACAAGAATAGTAATAATTGATTCCATAACAGTTGGTTTTGTTTTGCACTAAAATACGTCATATAACTGACGCGAAGTGGTTTGTTTAAAAACCAAATTACTTCGGTCAGTATATACTGTACTCGAAGATGCCGGTCGGCCGGCGAGGCAGGGTTGCACTTGCTCCAAAGGAGCTATTATGTAGCAAACCACTTCGTCATCAGTATACTAATATAAGTTCATTTATTGGATTTTTTCATTGTGATTGTTAATCCTCGTTAAATAGCTTATTAATAATTTTAATCCGCCACTTATTTATATTAATTTAACCAACAAACAAATCTCCTAGCATGGCTATCAACATAAGCGAACTAACTAAACTCTATTATAGTATTGGAGAGGTTGCTGAAATGTTTAATGTCTCCAAGTCATTAATTCGTTTTTGGGAAAGTGAATTCGATCTACTTCGCCCTCACAAAAACAGTAAAGGTGACCGGCGTTTTACAAAGCAAAATATTGAGCAGTTCAATACCATTTATCATTTGGTCAAGGAACGTGGGTTTACCTTAGAAGGAGCAAAAAACGAATTAAAGCATAATAAAGAAAGAATTGTTAAGCGTAAACAGACGCTTGATTCTCTAAACAAATTGAAAAACTTTCTGGAAGATTTGAAGGATCAGGTGTAGATTGAAAAAGCAATTTATTTTTTGACCTTTTGCTTATAGTCCAGGATATTCAGATGCTCATCACAAAAATGATAATCCATCTCCACATTTGAAGCGACAATAACAAGTCTGTCACTTGTATATTCATTGATCAATCCCTGGTACCAATCAAATCCTTGCTTATCTAGATTTGTGGTTGGTTCATCAAGCAATAACAACTCCGTGTCCGAGCAGATAGCAAGCACTAATTTAAGTCTTTGCTTCATCCCTGAAGAAAAAAACCGGATTTCCTTTTTTCGGGCTTTCTTAAATTGAAGGATATCCAGTAGCCCTTGCAAGTCCAGATTGTTTCGCATTTTCTTAAACCGTAAATGAAACTGGATAGCTTCTTCAAGAGTTAGTTCTTCGATGAGGTCAATATAAGGCGCTGCGTAGCTCAATCGGCGGTAGACATGATCAGCGAGTAATAATTTAGCATCAGACTTAAAGGAAATTTTGCCTTTGGAAGGCGTAAGATGTCCTGAAAGGACTTTCATCAGGGTAGATTTACCGGAGCCATTAGGTCCAAGAATTGCGTATTTCCGATTTTCGTGGAAATGAAAATCTAACTGTCGGAAAATCCAGTCAAAGCGGTAGCGTTTGCCAACGTTACTGAGAACTAATTCCATTTTTGTGGAGACTATTCATTTGTCGAAATCCCCGGATAATCCCTCTATCTGCATTTTTAATGAACTTCAGGATATTCTCTCTTTCGGGTGTATCGGTAAAGGAGGTTTGAATTTTTTCGATCGCCTGAGTAGTATTATATCCTTTGACGTAGAGAATTCGGTAAATATCGTTGATGTAGTGAATCTTATCATCTGTAAATCCTCGGCGACGTAATCCCACTACGTTCAGGCCGGCATAAGAAAGTGGTTCACGAGCAGCTTTAATATAAGGAGGCACATCTTTTCGTACCAATGATCCGCCACCAACCATAACGTGGTCACCGATGCGAACAAATTGGTGCACTGCGGTCAAGCCACCAAGAACTGTTTTGGGGCCAATTTCGATGTGTCCTGCCAGGTTAACACAGTTAGCCAAGACGCAATTCTCCCTGATCACACAATCGTGCGCAACATGGCAATAAGCCATAATCAAACAATTATCATGGATTTCGGTGGAATAATTAGCGCGGGTACCACGATTGATGGTACAGTATTCTCTGATGGTAACATTATTACCAATTGTAAGGACAGACTGTTCTTGATTAAATTTAAGATCCTGAGGGACAGATCCTACGATTGCGCCAGGGAAAATCTTACAATTTTCACCGATACGAGTACCATTAAAGATACAGACGTTAGGTCCGATCTCAGTTCTATCACCAATGACGACATCTTCTTCGATGGTGACAAACGGGCCGATTTTGACATTCCGACCGATTTTCGCGTTCGGATGTACATTATTAAGTGTGCTACTCATTCAAATTCCTTCTAATAATCTGGGCAGTAAGTTCTCCTTCAGAAACGATTTTATTGCCAACATAGGTCGTTCCCTGCATTTGAACAATTCCTCTTCGAATAGGAGAAAGTAACTCCATTTTGAGGATCATGGTATCGCCCGGCACCACTTTAGCTTTGAATTTAGCATTATCAATCTTCAAAAAGTAGGTATCCCAGTTTTCTGGGTCCGGAACAGTTGATAAAGCTAGTATTCCACCTGTTTGAGCTAGAGCTTCCATTTGCAATACCCCGGGAAACACAGGATTACCCGGAAAATGCCCTTGAAAAAAGTTCTCATTAAAGGTAACGTTTTTTACCCCAACAACGTGTGTTTCGGATAGCTCAATTATTTTATCGACTAATACAAAGGGGAATCGATGTGGTAGCATTTGCTGTATATCTACGACATCTTTTAAAGGCGGATCGTTAGGATCGTACTTAGGTTTTCCACGGAGTTTTTTCTGCTCCATGAATATTTTCTTTAGCTTTCCGGCAAATACAACATTTGAAGTATGTCCGGGTTTGGTGGCGACAATTTTACCTTTAATAGGCTTACCTACCAGGGCAAGATCCCCGATTAAATCCAGTAATTTATGTCTTGCAGGTTCATTTTCGTAGTATAAATCTACGGTATTAAGTATTCCTTGTTTTTCGACTTTTACGCTGGGTTTGCCCAATCGCTTAGCCAAAGCATCCAAGGCATCTTGCTCCATCACTTTATCCGCAATGACAATTGCATTGTCGAAATCACCTCCTTTAATCAGGCCATCATTTAGCAAATGCTCTAATTCTCGTAAAAATACGAAGGTTCTTGCGTGTGCAATTTCTGTTTTGTAATCCTCCAGACGTTCCAGAGAAGCATATTGATGCCCCAGTGTAGGAGAGTTAAAATCAATCATCGTGGTGACCTGGAAGCTATCAGCGGGTGTAGCCATAAATTCGGCTCCGGTCTGCTCATCTCGGTAAGAAATGGTCTCTTCAATTTCAAAAAATTCTCTTTCGGCATCCTGTTCTTCTTTGCCTACCCCCTCAATTGCTTTGAGAATATCTTTGCCACTACCATCAAGAATTGGCGCTTCAGGGCCATCTATTTCGATCAGTACATTATCTATCTCTAAGCCAAAAAGTACAGAAAGAGCATGCTCTACTGTTTTTACACTAGCAGCACCACTCTGAATTGTAGTGGAACGATTAGTCGAACTCACTTTATTGACGTCAGCGGCTACAATTGGTGCTCCATCAAGATCCGTTCGTTGAAATTTGACCCCGTGGTTTACTGGTGCAGGATTAAAAGTCATGGTCACCTTGGACCCTGAGTGTAGTCCTACTCCACTTACTGCTACCGTCTGTTTAATAGTATGTTGCTTCATATGATTCGAATGGTCCTTAAACTTCCTGCAAAGATAGTGAAAAGCTTAGTTGATGAAAGAAATATCAGCTAGACAAATACTGAAATGATTGGCTGAAATGTGATTTTCGTTCTAAATCGGTAATTATTCGGCTTTTTGGCTGGCTTTGAGGTGCTTAATTTCCTCTTGAAGTGCCTTAATTTGCTTTGATAAATCGGGTAGATTGCGAAAAACGGCGTACGATCTTAAAAAATCATTATAAGCTAAGGCTGGTGAACCATATATCGCTGTGTTTTCTTTTTTTATACTCTTGTTTATCCCACTCTGAGCCTGGACCTTCGTTCCGTCGGCAATCTGAATATGCCCAACGAATCCGGCCTGGCCGCCAATAAGGCAGTTTTTCCCAATTTTAGTACTTCCTGCAATGCCTGCCTGGGCTGCAATTGCTGTATTTTCCCCCACCTCAACGTTGTGCGCAATCTGGATTAGGTTATCCAATTTTGCCCCCGCCTTAATGATGGTAGAACCCATCGTTGCCCGATCAATAACGGTATTTGCACCTATTTCCACCTTAGATTCTACAATTACATTACCCAATTGCGGGATTTTCTCAAAACTTCCATCTGGCTTAGGTGCGAAACCAAAGCCGTCACTTCCAATCACTACATTCGCATGCAAAATACAGTCATCTCCTAGTTGACAGCCTTTATATATTTTTACTCCAGGGTATAAGATACAATTTGCTCCTATCACTACCCCCTCATCAATATATACCTGCGGATAAATAATAGTTCCTTGTCCAACTTTAGCATTTTTGCCAATAATACTGAACTTACCGATAGCAACTTCAGCATGAACCTCTGCGGTATCCTCGACAAAAGCATCTTTATCGATTCCCTGAAAATTTGGTTTTTGGTCCCCAAACTGTCGTAGAAGCGCAGCCACACTAGCATAGACATCGTCAACTCTTATTAATGTTGCATAGACAGGAGCTTTAGGTACAAAGTCTTTAGAAACGAGTAATACGGAAGCTTTAGTAGAATAAGCGTGGTGCTCATATTTTGGATTTGCAAGAAAGCTAATGGTCCCCACCTGTCCTTCCTCAATCTTACTAGGCCCGTGGATAAGAACATCTGGATTGCCTTCAATTTTACCGCCTAACAAGTCTGCTATAGCTTTTGCTGAAATTTGCATTTTGCAAAGGTAAATAATTTACGAATAATTCAACATCGTCACCTCCTATTCCCATTCTAATTTTGATTCCCATTGATTTCAATTTTAAGCTATCTTTGCAAGACATGGAAAATAAAAAGATAAAAATAGGCACCAGAGGCAGCAAACTAGCACTCTGGCAGGCAGAATACACGCAGTCGCAATTAAAATCAATAGATATTGAGTCCGAATTGGTTATCATCAAAACTAAAGGAGACAAAATTCAAAACTTAAGTTTTGATAAAATCGAAGGAAAAGGCTTCTTCACGAAAGAATTAGAGGACGCTTTACTCAATGGCGAGGTTGACATGGCGGTACATTCTATGAAGGATTTACCGACCAAAAATCCGGAAGGGCTGGTACTTACGGCGGTTTCTTATCGTGAAAACCCGGCAGATTGGCTATTGATCAATCCTCAATCCTTTAAGCTGGGTAGGACCTTGCGCCTGAAAGAAAATGCCATCGTAGGTACTTCTTCTGCACGACGAAAAGCTCAGATATTAGATATTCGTCCGGATTTGAGGGTCAAAGATATTCGGGGTAATGTTCCCACAAGAATAAAAAAATTACGAGATGGAGGCTTCGATGCTATCCTTTTAGCAGCGGCCGGTATACAACGATTGGGGCTTCCTATGACAGATTTGGAAGTGGTCCACTTGCATCCTAAAGAGTTCGTTCCTGCTCCAGCACAAGGAGTTTTGGCTTTCCAAACCCGGGAAAAAGATTTGGAAACACGCAGAATTCTAAAAAGACTTCACAACGCCGAAGTTGCAGAAATAACAAATATCGAACGTAAAATCCTCAACTTGCTGGATGGTGGCTGCCAAATGCCTTTGGGCGTCTATTGTCAAAAGGATAGCACTGGGAACTTCCACGTTTGGGCAGCAATTGCAGATGAATGGAATACACCTGTAAAAAGAGTAAACATTTCTTCAAGCACTTCTTTTGAGCTTGCCGAAACGGTAGTCGAGAAACTAAAGGAAGAAGCTTAATGCTTTTTGATCTAAGTCTATGAAAACCATTTTCATCAGTAGAAAGTTAACCTCTAAAAGTGTTTTTAAAAAAACACTTGAGGCTGCTGGTTTTCAAATTCATGATCAATCCTTAATTCGTTTTCGTCCGGTTGAATTTAACCGTGTACCTACGTCTGACTGGATATTTTTCTATAGTAAAAATGCAGTAAAGTATTTTTTCGCAGGCCTGGACGCCGCTGAGCTTAAAATCCCTGAGAAGGTTAAATGGGCTACCATTGGTAAATCCACCGCTAAAGCTTTAGAAAAACATATCAACGAAATTGATTTCACAGGTAATGGAAATACCCTCGAGACTTCTACCGACTTTTTAAAAATCGCCAATGGTCAGAAAGTTCTCTTCCCAAGAGCTGAACATTCCCGCAAAACCATTCAGCAATTACTCAAAGGTAAAATCAAGGACATTGATCTCATTGTCTATAAAAATACTCCTAAGAAAAATATACAAATACCCGATTGCGACCTCTTGGTTTTCACAAGCCCCATGAACGTACTGAATTACTTCAAACAAAAGGCTTTGTTCGAGGATCAATCTGTGTATGCAATCGGTCGCACGACAGCAAAGACATTAGTAAGTGTTGGTATTGAAGATTTTTTGATTGCAGAAGAGCCATCTGAGGCAGCGTTGGCAAAAGCGGTTTTGCAGCAATAGTCAATACCTACCACACGCTGCCTTCAAAACAGGGAGCGTCCATTAGGCATGTGTGGCAGAGGTATTATTGAATCTAGATAGAGAAAAAACTTAAAAGTAGTTCGGTTACTTAAAGGGGAAATATCAAGTCAATCAATTAAGATTATGTTGTTGTGCTTTTTTACAGTAAAAGCGCGACGAAATCCCCGTTTCTTTCTAATACTCTCGCATTATCTATTCACGGGGAAATTGTCGCCTGACTCCATGTTAAAAGCTTTTACAAAGGCTTTTGACTTAGGTAAAACATCAAAGCCTTTTCTATATTCTCGTTTTCTGTGAAATCTTTTTCTAACCCTAAATAACAAGTATCATCTTTTTGACATCCTAAAGATACCTTTGCTTATACCTTTCACAAAGTCAGAAATAATTTAAAACGTAAAAGTCCAGACAATGATTTGCTTAACTTTTTCGTTATCTTTCTTATATGAAAACAGTCTCGCTCGAATTATTTCATCTCATAAAGTCCTTATCAAAACAAGAAAAAAGGTATTTCAAGCTTTTTGCTGCCAGACATGTCATTGGGGAACAGAATAAGTATGTTAAATTATTTGATGCTATTGACAAACAATCCGAATATAACGAGGATAAGATTAAGCATAAATTCAGTAAAGAAACTTTCATAAAACAGCTACATGTCACTAAAAACTACCTTTACAAACTTATCCTCAGTAGCTTAAGGCAATATCATGAATCGAAATCAGAGGATCCATTTCCGGTAATGATCCGGAATGCGCAGCTATTATTTAAGAAAGGACTTATTAAACAAAGTGAAAAAATCCTCACCAAAGCAATGAAAATTGCCATTGAAAATGAGCAATTCCTGCAAGTTTTGGAAGTATATCGCTGGAAGCATCATATCATCCATAATAGAAACGACCTCAACGGTCTTGAACAATATGTCAACGTAGACTTCCAAAAAGAGTTAAACTTTCTGGATAGCTATCGAAATTACCTGGAATTTCAATTATTACACGATAAAATCTTTATCCCGTATTGGAAAAGCGGTGGTATTCGCAAAAAAGAGGAGCGAGAGATTTATAACAGCTTGTTTGCCGATCCGCTTTATCAGGATGTAGAAAATGCGAAATCCTTCAATGCCCGGATGTTCTATCATAATGCAAGATTCTTGTATTATTTCCAGATTGGAGAATTAGAAAAATGCATGGAGCATATGCAGGAGCAGGTACTCATGTTCGAGCAATTAGCCCCTGAACAACGTAAAGGCTCAAAAGAAGCCAACTACCATAGTTCGCTCATTAATCTTTACATCATTCAAAAACAACTACATCGCTATCAGGAAGGTTTGGATAACTTACGCAAACTCAGAAGTATTCCGACCAGCACTTCAGCGCTAAAAAATCGCTTAGTGACCAGGAGTTATAACCTGGAAGTAGATCTCTATATTTCAACCGGACAATTCCGGCAAGGTGTATCCAACCTGCAAGAGTTTATCGAGGAGTTGCAGACTTACGAGAAACAGCTACAAAGTCAGCATCGACTTGGACTATATTATAATCTCGCTTACTTAAACTTTGGAGCAGGAAAATTTACTAAAGCACTTGACTGGATTAATCAGCTTTTGGATGAACCGGATGTTCGTACCCGAGAAGACCTTTATGCTTTCGGAAGAATCCTCAATTTGTTTATCCATTACGAATTAGGGAATGATCAACTGCTGGAGTACATCGTAAAGTCAACTTACCGCTTTTTATCGAAACGAAAACGACTTTATAAAACAGAGTCCGTTATCCTTAAGTTCATTAAAAAATATCCAAACTGGAGTACGAACCAGCAGATTCTGAATGGCTTTAAAGAATTACATGCCGAGCTACTAACTCTAAAGAATGAAGAACTGGAAGCCAGGGCTTTTGAGTATTTTGATTTTCTATCTTGGCTGGAAAGTAAATTAGAGAAAAAAGACTTCGAAGCAGTCTTAATGCAGAAAAGAGGAAAAGTAGAATTAATCCATTAGGGTAGGCCTAAAAAAAGAAGGTGGCAACTACCATCGTAGTTGCTCCCTTTCCAAAGCTAGCTGAATCTTACATCTTTAATATGATTGGCTAACCATATAATATCTTTGAGCGTTTCCGCTATTTTTTTCTTTTGCCTTCGGCTTGAAGTTGCCTAAAGTATCCCATGAACTGAACAAACTTTATACTTCAAACAACTTCAAAAACCTAGGCTATATTAATCAGTTATTGAGAGCGGTTCTTGAGAAGGTTTTTTCTTCTCCGTTGCTGATACAAATATGCACCAACATTGCCCTTGTTTTCAAACCATGAAATTTTGAAACGTAGACTTCCAGCTACGGTTTTTCATCAATCAATTTATCTAAAAGTGTAAAAAACTGGAAAACGAATAATTTCCAAAAGGGGAAAAGCAGCTGAAACGTCGAAAAACAAACATATTAAACCTTACTTCACTACGTTTAAAACGTACGAATCCAAGTGAATTTTAGAATGTTTTAAAGCTCGTAATTTTTCTAGATTTCCATAAAAAAACTAAATAACCTAAATACCTCCGGGTCGATCATGACTCAACAAACTTACATGCAGGTGATCAGCAGTGCCGCCATGCCTCAAGGTATTCAATCCCATCAGCCTAAAATAGCACTTGAGTAAGCCATTCCGTAATTCCGAATGCCCTTTGGTACGGACATCAAAAGCATGCGCATAGCCGTTTTTTTGTTTGTAATGCAGAGAGTGCGCCTTCTTTTTGAGGCCCATTTTACGATAGTCTTCCGGAAGACGAGATGCATCCGTCAGGATCAGGTCCTTATCAATAAAAAGTATGGTACTTATACTGAGGCGAAGAATAGGATGAAGACTGGTATATTCACTGGCAACTGCCGTGGATTTCGCATTTTTCCCTTTTAGAAAAAACAAGCCGTGAGCACAATACCCTATCACCAAAGCGGCTGCAAGAAAAGCTCGAAACTTGAAGGATTCTTTACTGCCCAGTTTTCCCGTTAACTTTCCATAAAACCAGGAAAAATAAATCAACAAGACAACAAGGGTAATCACTCCACCTCCGACAATCGCTAATTGCGGATGCCATTCGTAATTTGAATGGAGATAAACTGCTCCGCGAATTAAGACAATAAATGGAAGCACCAGAAGCATAAATGCCTTCAGAATAAAGAAAAAAGCAGCTTTTAACATGAATTCATTATTTGCCTGATAAGTTGGCGGATTTCAAAAAAAGAATCCAAAATCCTCTTCGAGTATCGCAAAATTTTCGACCACTCTATTTTCGTTTTAGAAATTTCGCAAATAATCCTGCTCCGCAGCAATATACCCAAACGAATTCCACCCCTCACTAGATAAGATCGCTTCAAGTGCCTGCTTCGCTTTTTCCCGCTCTCCATTATAGAAATACCAATTCGCCAATCCATATTGAACCGCATCATTCGCCGGCCCTGCTGCTCCGCCCTGAAGTTCCTTAATCGGAAGCAATCCTTTATACATTTTGCAGAGATCGTAATAGCTAAAATTCTCAATGATTTTCATGTCAGCATGTATAGGTTCCAGCATTTTTTTTGCCTCATCCGCTTGCTCCAGCCGTCTTTGAATCATATACAACCAATGGGTACTGGAGACCAGATTATCATCATTGGACATAGCATTTCGACATTGGATATATGCTTCATTCGCTGCCTCCATATCTCCCTTCAGATAATGCGCCAGCCCCAGATGATACCAGATATTCCCATGCAAACTACTTACCGGGATGTTCTGAGCATTAGGTAAGCCATCCGGCTCAATTTCGTTTTCGGTGCCCTCGATGAGCTGACTAGCTTTGGTCAAGTCCTTAATCGCTGAATCAAGCTGCCGAAGTGAGATGAGCCGATGTCCGCGATGTCGATAAAACCTTGCATCCTCTGGAAATTTTTCTATTCCCTCTGTGAAAATGGCAATTGCCTCCTTGTATTTCCCCAGATAAGCAGTTCGCCGACCATACCAGATAATATTATCTGCATCACTCGGGTTCTGATCATAATCCATTTTTGCGCTATCATATTTAGCCACCAATATAGGGGCAGGCTCTTTTTGCTTAAAATTGTAGCCCAAAGGGGATTTAAAAACATAAACTGCTTCTTCCGATTCTTGAGTATCTTGCTTGGGTTCTTCAGATACTGGCTGAGCACAGGCAAAAATGCCAAATACCAAAAATAAAAGCCATTTCGTTTGATTAGAGAAAATCATAAACTGCTATTTTCGTGAGTCAATAAACGTATTCAGAAATCTTAAAAGATCCGAACCAGCCTTTAAAGTAACTAAAAAAATAATCCATGTTAAAACCATACTACTTGCTCTTGTTTCTTTTTATGTATTCGCTGAGCTACGCCCAGTATGACATCCTTGATACCGGCGGACCACTGATCCCTGAGCAAACCTGCTTTGATGTTAAACACTATGACCTCAATCTCGAAGTCAACCCTGATGAAAAGTTTATCAGCGGTACCCTTACCATGACCGCAGACATCACAGAAACAAGCTCTGTAATTGCGCTGGATCTCGACACTATGCTCACTATTCATAGCATTGTAGAGATTAAAAACTTCAAAAAGACCAAAATTAACTTTGACCATAGCACCGGACGCATTTGGGTCAACCTCTTAAAAATAAGAGAGCCCGGCGAAAAGATTGTATTAGCCATAAACTACTATGGAAAACCTCGTGTAGCTAAACGACCACCCTGGGATGGTGGCTTTACCTGGTCAAAAACAAGTAGAGGTGCACATTGGATCGCCACTACCTGCCAGGGAGAAGGCGCAGACCTTTGGTGGCCCAACAAGGATCATGTATCCGACAAACCGGACAGTATGGATTTGCACATCTCCGTTCCTGATGGTTTGATCGTAGCGACCAATGGTAAGTTTATATCAGAGGAGGTCGACGATCAGCGAATGAAAATATTCCATTGGAAGGTAACCACGCCAATCAGCAATTATAATATCGCGCTTAACATCGCTCCCTATAAAATCCTGCAGGACGAAATTACCAGTGTCAACGGCAATACTTTTCCTGTTTTCTTTTATGTACTTCCGGAGGATCAAGTCAAAGGGCAAAAGTTCCTGCCAGAGATTATTGATCATGTCAAGTGGTTCGAACAACTACTCGGCCCCTACCCTTTTCAGCAAGATAAGTACGGTGTAGCGCAAACACCACATCTTGGTATGGAACATCAAACCATCATCGCCTACGGTGCAAATTTCGATAATGGATCCATGACAGGCGGTCAGGATTGGGGATTTGATGCGCTGCATCAGCATGAGCTGGCACACGAATGGTGGGGCAATCAGCTCACTAATTCGGACTGGAAGGATATGTGGATACATGAGGGCTTTGGGTCTTATATGCAACCACTTTATGCAGAGCACCTGAATGGCAAAGCCGCTTATCACAAGTACATGAATAGCATGCGATTCTTCAGTAATCAGCTCGCCATTGCACCTCGAAAATCCAAATATGGCAAAGACATTTACCGTGCCCCAATCTATACTAAGGGGGCCTGGGTTTTACATACACTTCGTTATTATTTGGGAGATGATCTATTCTTTGAGTCACTTCAACAGTTTGTGCAGTCGGATAACCCCATGCAAAGAGATAAGAAGCCTTCAATCGCTCCTCTTGTCCGATTTGTTACTACGGATGATTTTATTCAAACTGTTGAGGCAGTTAGTGGAAAAGACATGGGCTGGTTTTTTGAAGTGTATACGCGTCAGGCAAAGCTGCCAGTGTTGATTTCTAATGTAAAAGATGGCGTCTTGCACTTACGCTGGAAAAGCCCCGAGAATCTTCCTTTTCCAATGCCTGTCGATGTCAAGCTCGGAATGGAAACGAAAAGATATACAATACCTGCTGAAGGTTTGAAAATCCCTTTTAAGCGTGGTGACCGGCCGGAAGTTGACCCTGACCGTTGGGTTTTAATGGATGTCAGCAAATAAAAAAAGTCAAACAATTGGAGAGAATGCATTGAATTTCGTTTTAATGCATTCTCTCTTTTTAATTTCCATTCTTATTTTCATTCCCATTTTGATTTTTCCCTATCTTTACCCTTCATTTATTGACTTAAATGGCGGATAAAAACTACCTATGATAAAACGCCTGATCATCAAAAATTATGCGATCATCGAGGAGCAAGAAATTGAATTCTCTGATCGCCTGACCATCATCACCGGAGAAACCGGAGCAGGTAAATCCATTTTGCTGGGTGCCCTTGGCCTCATCATGGGCAAACGCGCGGATACCAAATCCTTGTATGATGACTCAAAGAAATGTATCATTGAAGGGATTTTCGATGTCGGAAAATACGACCTCCAAGGTTTTTTTGAAGCACATGATATTGACTTTGACCAGGAAGTAGTCGTTCGAAGAGAGCTTACTCCAACCGGAAAAACGCGATCTTTTGTTAATGATACTCCTGTCAACCTAAAAACGCTTCAGCAACTGAGCGCAGCTTTGATCGATTTGCATCAGCAATTTGATACGCTGGACATTCACAATATTTCATTTCAGCTTAGAATGATTGATTCGCTTGCGGATAATCAATCGCTACTCTTAAATTATCAAGAGGACTATAAAGCTTATCAAAGTGACAAGCGCCGCTTAGCTAAATTGGTGGAGCAAAGTCAATCTGCTGCAAAGGAAGCAGATTTCCTGAGTTTTCAGTTGAATGAATTCAATGAAGTCGAATTGGTCGATGGCGAACAGGAAAGCCTGGAAGATGAAATGAATCGACTAACTAATGCGGAGGACATCAAACGTATCCTTGGCGGAGCATTTCAGGCACTTAGCGAAGATGAACAATCGGTCATTAGTCAGATGGAAACTATTGCGCAATCGATTCATGCGGTTCGGAATGTACATCCGGACCTCGAGAAAATCACCAGTCGTTACGATGGTTTGTTATTGGAACTGCAGGACCTCGTTCAGGATTTCGAAAAAATTGCGGATGGTACGGAATATGACGGCGAAAGAATTATAGAAATTCAGGCAAGACTAGATCAAATATATAAGCTACAGAACAAGCATCATGTTAAATCTGTGGCGGAGTTGATCGAAATTCAAAGTGATCTGGAGCAAAAATTAAATGCCTTCTCCGATTTATCCGGAGAAATTGAACACCTGGAAAAAAGCATTGCGGCTCGCCAAGGTATCCTGCAAAAATCAGCATCGCAATTATCGAAACGACGTAAGGCGGTCACCGGTGGCTTTGAGAAAAAAGTACATGAGCTCTTAGCACAGCTTTCTATGGAGCATGCTCGCCTACAGGTTGAAGTTAAAGAGCTGGAAGAATTGAATAGTACGGGTTTTGATGAGGTAAATTTCTTGTTTGCACCTAATATGGGCAGTAAATTTCTTCCCATCAAAGATGTAGCTTCTGGTGGTGAAATCTCCAGATTGACCTTGTGTACCAAATCACTGGTCGCAAGCGCAATCCCATTACCTACGCTTATCTTCGATGAAATCGATACCGGAATCTCAGGTGATGTAGCCTTAAAAATGGGGAACATCCTCCATAAACTGGCGAATAAGCATCAGGTCGTTTCGATTACGCACACGCCGCAGATTGCGGTAAGAGCGGATGCGCATTACTTTGTATATAAACAATCACGAGAAGGTCGCACGCTTACGAATGTCCGATTGTTAAAACCAGAGGAGCGAGTTAATGCAGTAGCGACCATGTTAAGCGGAAATCCACCTTCGGATTCTGCCATTGAGAATGCGAAAGAGTTACTAAAACTGTAATATGCCACAGTTACTAATTAGAAACTTGAAACGCTTTTGTGAGAATTATCTAAATTTGAAGCAGATTAACAGAACTAACTAAACCCTAATTATGTCAAATAACTTACTATCAGGAAAAAGAGGGATTATTTTTGGAGCCCTTGATGATCAATCAATTGCATGGAAAGTAGCAGAAAGATGCCATGAAGAAGGTGCGAAAATAACCTTATCCAATGCACCGGTCGCTTTGCGATTCGGCAAAATACAAGAGCTTGGTGAAAAATGTAATGCGGAAGTAATTCCCGCAGATGCAACTAGTGAGGAAGATTTAGAGCATCTTATCAATAAATCAACAGAAATCCTTGGCGGCAAAATAGACTTTGTCTTGCATTCAATTGGAATGTCTCTTAATGTTCGTAAGAAAAGAGACTATAATAATATTAAATACGATTGGATGCAGAAGACCTTTGACATTTCTGCGATCTCTTTTCATAAGGTAATGCAAACTTTGGTAAAACAGGATGCGATCAGTGACTGGGGCTCTGTACTAGCTTTGACTTATATTGCTGCGCAGCGTACTTTCCCTGACTATAACGAAATGGCGGAGTCAAAAGCACTGTTAGAGTCTTTTGCGCGTAGCTTCGGTTATCATCTTGGTGCAACGAAGAAAGTCAGAGTAAATACAATCTCTCAATCACCTACCATGACTACTGCTGGCAGCGGAATCAAAGGCTTTCAGGAGTTCTTCGATTACGCAGACAAAATGTCTCCCCTTGGTAATGCACCTGCGGAAGATTGCGCTAATTATTGTGTTTTTATGTTCTCTGATCTATCGCGCATGATCACCATGCAAAACCTTTACCATGACGGCGGATTCTCGAATATGGGGATGAGCCCGGCATTGTTGGACCTATAATAAAAGAAAACCAATACCCTATGACTTATGGCCCATGACTTATCAATCATTAGTCATGAGTCATTAGTCATTAGTCATTAGTCATAGGGTTTCCCTTCTCAACAATTTATAGCTATAAAAAAGAGTTTATACCATACATTCTACATATCCGCGTGGTATTTCTATTTTTGCAGCTATGATTTCTAAAAGCTATCTCACAATCTTACTTTTATCCCTGTGCAGCGGCCTGTTTGCGCAATTTGGAAGTAGTGGTGGAGGCGGTTTTGGAGGGATTGGAAGCCGTGGTGGAGGCGGTGCGCCAGCAAATCAATCAGCGGTTGAATCGGATACGATCGCAGTTCAATATTTTTTTCAGGATAATATAGAGTTACTACTTTCGTACAAAGACACTTTGTTGGATAATTACTATGAACAATATGATCCGGCAAGGCAGCGGGTACTGGACTACGCCCAATTGGGAAATCTGGGAACGCCCCATATGGCTCAATTCTATCAGCCGAGATGGCACAAGGACCTGGACATTGGTTTTCATCAATTTGATTTGTACAAAATTGACCATCAGGATTTACGGTTTTATAAGACGGAGAAACCTTTCTCCGATCTTTATTTCGCACAAGGCCCCGGGCAGCAGAACACCTTCTTTAAGGCTAAGTTTACCAGAGATTTTTCAGAAGGCTTAAACTTCTCGATTGATTATGCCCGAATGAATAACGATGGGCAATTTAAATCACAAAACGCTATCAATACAAATCTGGCATTAGGCTTTTGGTACCAGAGTGAAAATAAAAAATACAATAGCTTTATCACCTACACCTCTAACACCCATGATATCACGGATAACGGAGGAGTTCAGATCGACAACCTCAATGATGCAAATCAGGAACGGGTGTTTAACATTCCGGTATTTTTAAGGGATGCGAGCACCTATCACGTAAGCCGTTCAGTTGCCTATTCGCATCAATACAATCTGGCAGGGAAGCCTGATTCGGTGGAGGCACGACCTCAGAGAAATTATAAAATACACCATGATTTAGTTTACAATACCAATAAATATAAATATGCGGATGGCACCCCTCCGGACGATACCATCTATTACGAGCATCTGCTTTTAGATACCAGAGGGCTGAGGTATTACTTTGAGGATAACAGTCTGGAAAACACTTTTTCAATTAGTACTTCAAAAAGCGGTTCTAAAACACAAAGAGACTTTTTAAAATTGGGGATTGCTCATCAGATTCACTTTTTGCGGCAGGAACCAAACGACTCAACCGTCAATCACATTTTATTACAGGGGCAGTGGAATTTTGCACCAAGCGAACGGATGAATGTCAAGACGCATTTCATGTATAATCTTTTGGCGAACTTTGGCGACTACCGGATAGGTGGAGATTTGTACCTGGATTTAAAAAAGGTAGGAAACTTTGAGGCTTCACTGGTCAATCAACTTTATTCTCCTTCTTTGGTACAGCAGCAGATGTATA
This sequence comes from Saprospiraceae bacterium, assembly GCA_020631105.1. Taxonomy (GTDB): domain Bacteria; phylum Bacteroidota; class Bacteroidia; order Chitinophagales; family Saprospiraceae; genus JAHDHW01. The sequence goes on from JAHDHW010000043.1 coordinate 22,895, forward strand.
TTTCGGAGCAGCTGCTTTGGCAAAATAATTTTGACAAAACGCTAGAGACTAATCTTTCTGCCACCTATCGAATTCCCAAGATTGGTTTTTCAGCAACGGGTCAATACCATCTGATTAACAAATTGATTTATTTTGATACCCTGGCCTTCCCACGTCAAAGTGATGAGCTCATCAATGTTTTGCAGTTAGCTATACAACAAAATTTCAAGATAGGGTCTATTCACCTGGACAATACACTTGCTTTGCAGACTAGTACTTCGGATGTCGTTCGACTTCCGGAGCTATACAGTAAGCATAATCTATATTACGAAGGAAAAGTATTTAGAGACCGAATGTTACTCCGTTTGGGATTAGATCTAAGGATGGTAAATGCCTATAAAGCGAAATACTATCAACCTTTGATTGGTCAGTTTCATTTACAAGATTCACAAACCATTCCCTTCTACCCTGCTGTGGACGCGTATACCAGTTTCAAGGTGCAACATTTCCGTTTTTTCGTCCGTGCTGAAAACCTTACCAGGTTATTGGACACCTCTACTTTGTATTATCAAGTTGCCGGTTATGCCCAGCCTTACTTCTTTATCAAATTTGGACTATCCTGGCAGTTGCTTAATTAATTCAAGTTGCGATGAATTGCAACTTAGGTTAATTAGAAAAGGCCCTTTTCAAAGAAAAGAGCCCATTCAGTATGTATCATTTCACTTCTTTAAAGAAGCATCAATATTATAAATCTAAGTTTGGAGCCAGTTCGTGACCACCTTCATCCATAGAGTAGAAATCATTAATAATCTTTACTACTTCCGCCGGGTCGTCAACGATTGGAATAAGATCCATATCTTCCGGAGAGATATTATGTGCCTTATCCAGCATTACATCCTTTACCCAATGACGCAATCCTTTCCAGAAATCAGTACCAACAAGGATTACAGGTACTGCCGTAATTTTACCGGTTTGGATAAGTGTCAGCACCTCAAATAATTCATCCAAGGTACCAAATCCACCAGGCATTGCAATAAAGGCCTGTGCATATTTTACAAACATTACTTTTCGTACGAAGAAATATCGGTGGTTCAGATTGTGTTCGGGATGGATATACGGATTATGACTTTGCTCAAAAGGCAAATCAATATTTAATCCAACGGATAATCCCCCAGCTTCGGATGCTCCTTTGTTTCCAGCCTCCATGATTCCAGGTCCACCTCCGGTAATAACACCATAACCTTCATCAGAAAGTTTTTTAGCGATCTCTACAGCTAATTGGTAATAAGGGTGTTCTGGTTTCGTTCGTGCCGAACCAAAAATAGAAATACATGGTCCGATTCGGTTCATCGTTTCAAAGCCATTGACAAATTCTGAAAGGACCTTGAACATGGTCCAGGAGTTTTCTCCTTTTTGCTTAGTCCACTGTTTAACTTTTTTAGGGCTTTGAATTGGTTGTTGATCTTTATTATTCGTGTCTTCCATAAAATCGGTTTTATCTTTTATTTATGAGTACGGGTATTAATACTTAAAATCATTAAATACGAAAACGGACTCCCGTATACTATGTTCTAATTGTAAGCAGCAAAAAGCCCGTCAGGTTATGACAGGCTTTCTGTTTAGCTTTATATATACGCTTCAAGGTAAGGAAAAGTTTACACTTGTTGCGTCGTCTTTTGATATTCTCCCTTGACGAAATTAATAATATCATCAAGATTGTTGTAGCGTTCGAATACTTCGCTTAAGGCGGAAGTTGGAGGTGTATCTCCATTAATCACGAACTTTTCAACATCATCTTCAGTAATTTTATCTCCACTGAGGATGATTAATCTTTCCATTACGTTACGTAACTCCCGAATATTACCGGTCCAGTTATGGTTTTGCATTTTAGCAATAGCCTTTTCCGTAATTTCTTTTGGATCGATGCTATATTCTCCACTAACTAAGCCGTTAAAATGGTTAACCAAAAGCGGAATATCCTCCCGGCGATCATTTAATGTAGGTACTTTTATAACGATTACAGCCAATCTGTGGTATAAATCCTCTCGGAAACGCTTTCCAGCAATTTCTTCTCGTAGGTTTTTATTCGTTGCAGCTACTACTCTTACATCTACCCGGATATCTTTTTCACCACCAACGCGGGTAATTACGTTTTCTTGAAGAGCTCTTAATACTTTTGCCTGAGCATCGAGACTCATATCACCGATCTCATCCAAAAAGATGGTACCGCCATTTGCTTGTTCGAATTTACCGATTCTTTGCTTATGTGCGGAAGTAAAGGATCCTTTTTCGTGTCCAAAAAGTTCACTTTCTATCAATTCCGAAGGAATTGCTGCACAGTTAACTTCAATAATTGGACGTTCGTGGCGACCACTTTTTTCGTGAATCCAGCGGGCTACGAGTTCTTTACCCGTACCGTTAGATCCGGTAATCAATACCCGTGCTTCTGTTGGAGCAACGCGATCGATTGTATCTTTTATGGTGCTTATCGCAGAGGATTCTCCGATAATTTTTTGAGTTTTTGAACGAGATACCCGCTTCTTCAGTACTTTGGTCTCTGTAATCAGGCTTGACTTATCCATGGCATTACGCACGGTAATCAACATCCGATTTAAATCAAGAGGTTTAGAAACAAAATCAAATGCTCCCTTTTTTACTGCTTCAACTGCTGTATCAATATCTGCATGTCCCGAGATCATAATTACCGGCGTATCAGGAGCCAGTAATTGTACTCTTTCGAGTGCTTCCATACCGTCCATCTTGGGCATTTTAATGTCCATAATGAGGACATCAAACTGATCTTGCTTAAGCTTTACCAAAGCATCAAGACCGTCTGGGGACTCTTCAACGGAATATTTTTCAAATTCAAGGATGTCTCGAAAGGAATTACGGATTGCAGCTTCGTCGTCGACGATTAGTATTTTTGCCATAGAGTGTTGAGTGATTGAATAGAGTTGAACAAATCAAAGTTAAATCATAGTCATTTTAATATTATAAAAAATAGCAATTTTAACGCCAATTTTAGTTTTACATAGGGTAATCGAGCACAAATTACTATTTTTCATATAAATAAACACCTATTATACTGACACTTACAAGTTATGCTAATCATACAAATATTACAAGTAACTTTTAGTTAAAGTGTACAGGAATATAGGCAAAGGACTTAAACGCAATCAACTTCTAAAGGCAAGCCTCTTCGTTTAGGCTCCATATTTCGAAAAAGATGAGCTTTTAAAATACTGTAATGCCCTTTAATCAGTCTATACTCTTAAGTCTGTTTTTCATTCGCTGAGTTACACCTTAGAAAAAACATGCCTTTCAAAACTCGGAAGTCCTTTCCTTTGTTGGGCTATAGGGATCAGCGCTTGGACATTGATATCCTGATGTTTTCAAGAATCTTTGTACACAGATACAATGATGTCAGGATATCAATGGAAAGACCAGCGAATAAAAAGAAGCATAGGCCAAATTTTATTATTTTTGTGGGATTAAATCAAACGTACAATGGCATTAGATCAGGTCGATGTAGACAAAATGGATGAACAGGAGACAGCAGAGATGTCTTTTCTGGAGCACTTAGAAGAATTGCGATGGCATTTGGTGCGTTCTGTAGTCGCTATTCTGGTTTTCGGAATCGCTGCCTTTGTAGGAGGCCGGCCGTTTTTTGAATTCATTATGTATGGCCCGAAGCGCCCTGATTTCTGGACCTACCGTATGATCTGTAAAATATCAGATGCTTTATGCTTTGGTCCTCCGGACTTTGAGTTAATGACGGTCATTCTCGGCGAGCAATTCATTGTACATTTTAAGTTTGCGCTAATGTTCGGGATAGTATTAGGCTTTCCATATATCGCCTGGGAAATCTGGCGATTTGTAAAACCCGGACTTTATCCCAATGAGAAGAAAGCGGCGAGAGGCGTTGTGACAGTCTGTTCATTGTTATTCATCTCCGGTGTTTTTTTTGGATACTTTATCGTGGCCCCTTTTGCAGTAACCTTCTTAGTAGGATATGATCTGGGAGCTGTGAGTACGCCTTCCTTGAGTTCTTATGTAAATTATATGACGATGTTTACCCTTCCTGTGGGTATTGTCTTTGAACTTCCAATTGTTGTTTACTTTTTATCCAAGATTGGATTGATCACACCAGAGTTTTTGAAGAGCTATCGCAAGCATGCTTTCGTATTAATATTAATCCTGGCGGCGATCATTACACCTCCGGATGTGGTCACACAGTTTTTAATTGGCTTCCCTCTATATTTTTTATATGAGATAAGCATTATTATCTCGAGACGAGTAGTGAACAAGCAAGCAGAAAAGGATCGTCTGGAGGCTGCCAAATAACACCCTTCAAAATTTATCTCAACCTAAATGTCAGAAAATCAAAATACCCCTGTCCACGTTTCATCATCAATGACCCTGTTAATAAAATTTGGGCTACCAACTGCCTGGCTGGTATTTTTTGGAGCGATGACTGCCGCGATGTGGTTCACCAACGACATTAATGCGATAGGAGATTTACCAGTAGGTGTATTTCGAATCATATTTACGGTTTCGTTTGTTATAATTGCATTGATCATTTATTGGTCAATGATGCGAATTAAACGCGTAGAGATGGACGAACACTTTTTCTATGTTACTGATTACTTTAAAAATGTTCGTTATCCTTATCATCAGATTGAAAAGGTTGTTGAAAAGGATTATCTATTTTTTAAAGTCATTCATATTACTTTGAAAAATCCGGCTACCTTTGGAAAGAAAATAACCTTCGTTTCAAGCCGTGAGCGTTTTAACCTCTTCCTGAAAAATCATCCTCAGGTAATCGAACAATTGAATCATTAATTTACACCAATATCAAAATCATGAAAACCTCATTTTTGCCATTACTAATTGTTGCCTTGATCGGCTTTATAGCCTGTGATCAGAAGTCATCAACTTCAACAGCAACTGCATCGACCAGTGAAACTGAAACAACAACACCAATCGCAACTGAAGGAACTGGCGACAAAGCCTATACTACTACAGTACTAAATGGTGATATCGCCAGCCCTCGAAAAGAAATGAAAGGCAGTGTAGACGGAGCGAATATTACGATCAATTACGGAAGTCCTTTTGCAAAAGGCAGACAAATCCTTAACAATCTTATTCCTTATGGCCGCGTCTGGCGGACTGGAGCTAATGAAGCGACCACCTTTGAGACGGATAAAGACTTGATGATAGAAGGCAAAAAACTACCGGCTGGAAAGTATGGTTTGTTTACCTTAAATAACGAAGGTAGTACTTCGGTTATATTCAATAGTGTACACGATCAATGGGGTGCATATGAGTATGACGAATCTAAGGATATCCTCCGGGTCAATGTAACGCCGTCTGTTTCTGAATTACCGGTAGAATCTATGGATTTCAAACTTATTGGAAACAACATTATCCTCGTTTGGGAAAAGGTAGCTATTCCGTTTCAGGTAGAAGCTGGATAAAATAAGAGAACAGGGGAACAGTTCTTGATTTTTTTTACTGTTCCCCTGTTCAATTTTACTTTGACTACTCCGACCGCTCTACTCCATATACATCGACTGGCATCCCAAGGTATTGGGTCGAAAATAAAACTTTCATTCCATTATTCTGCGCAACTCTGATAGAGCCGATATTTTCTACATGAATGATAGAGACGAATTGGTCTGTTTCTATATTTTGATTGCCATAGTATTTCATATGTTGAGCAAGCTCGGTACCATAACCTTGCCGCCAAAATTCTTTTTTGAGGGAGTAGGCAATTTCATAATAAATGCGACCTTCTAATTCTCTTGGTATAATACCTCCGACACCAATAAAAGCGCGATCAGCTTTTCGCTCTACTGCAAGATGGCCAAAACCTTGATTTTCATAGCGTTCAAACTGCTTAAAGATCCAATCTTTAGCCAATGTCTCTTTATCTTTAGACAAATCTACCCCAAGAAATCTTAGATGGTCATTATTCTCAAAAAAGGGGACCCAATGGGATACATCCTCCGGGGTTAGTTTTCGGAAGGTTAAACGATCACTTTCCTGGGTGAAATAAGACATAA
>JAHDHW010000043.1:29038-34059 GCA_020631105.1 Saprospiraceae bacterium
GTTGGATTAAAAGTGCCCCGAAAACTGTTGGTTAGGCAATCAGTTTCCGGGGTAAAAATTCAGATTGGTAGTAATGGTTTTCTGTACAATTTTACTCGTACGGATTTAAACTCAAAACCTTTGGAGTAAAACACAATTGTTTATCTCCTTTGTCTTTAATGTCTATTTAATGGAAGAAGATAATCCTCCAGGTTTTGTTTTAAATGGAGAGTGGTTTTTGGTACACTCCTTTATACAATTAGACAGATTAGTTATTTTCCCCGCAGCTTTTCTCTTAGCACAGCCTTTGATACAGGAATCGTACCCAACATCTTCAACGTCATCCCAAATCTCATCTACGGTATCAAAGAAATCTTCGATAAGTAGTTTTTCGATAAAGGGGTTGGAGTTGATCAATTTAAAGGTTGTTACTGTTCTTAATTGATCTTCTTCAATTTTTAAACTTAAGGCTTCTACTTTTTTTTCGAGGGCTTCGATTTTTTGTAGCAACTCAGTATCTGCAACAGGCGTACTGGAATCGCAACTAAAAATTAGCATAAACAGACTTGCGAATAGAAAAAGCTTGATCGTTTTCATAAGAAAGATTTTAGAGGGAAATATAAATTAAAGTGTTGCTTCATAGATCAGGTTAAAGGGCGTTTCTGCTGCACGTCGAAATGCACCAAAGCCACCTTCCATTACTTCATCTTTGACTCTGCTCTCACCAGCCTGTGCACCTAGTGCTTTGCTATCTGCCTGACTAAGTGAAGAAGGAACACATAGCATTGTAGAACCAGCATAATAAACTGCACCAACCGGATTCAGGTTTTCTTCGAGTGTATCCTTAGCATAAGGTTCAACAATCATCCAGGTACCTGTTGGGGTAAGCATCTGACGAATCTGATTAGCAACTACTGCAGGATTCCCCATATCGTGTAAGCAATCAAAACAAGTGATAAAATCATATCCGGTACTGTGGATTTTAGCGGCATCGCCCACTTCGAAACTGATATTCGTTATTCCTTTTTCCCGAGCTACTTTACTCGCATGTTCAATTGATCCCGGATGTAAGTCAATTCCGATAAAGGTAGAGTTAGGATAATGCTCCGCCATAATCATGGTAGACACTCCATGTCCACATCCGATATCTGCGACTTTGATTCCGGATTTCAATTTTTCTTCTACTCCGCTATTTAGCGCAGGAATCCAATTCTGTACGAGGTTGTGATAATAGGTCGGACTAAAGAATCTTTCCGTACCACAAAAAAGGCAATTACAATGATCTCCCCATGATAAACCTTCTCCGGTTTTGAAAGCTTCTGTTACTCTAGGTTCATCATTATATACAGAAGAAATTAAATGAAAGGCGCCAGTCATAATAACAGGACTATTATTATCTGCAAAGATCATTGCTTGCTCTGGACTTATAGAGAATTTTCCTTCTTCGGTGCTGTAATTTAGGTAACCATGAGCTGCTTGAGCTGATAGCCATTCTCTGATGTAGCGTTCGGTAGTACCCGTACGGTCGGCTAATTGCTGACTGGTCATAGGCCCTTCACTATTTAGTGTTTTATATAGGCCCAGTTTATCACCAACAAGTGCGAGTGCTCCATTCATTGCAGCACCGATATCGCCTACCATTTTTCCTAAAAGTGCATTTAATTTGTCTTCATTTACGGTTGTAGTTTGCATACATTTTGATTTTAAAAAGGTTATTGAATAATAAGAGTTACACAATAGTATTAAAGCTGGCAGGCTTTGATGGCTATAGATGTGTGACTGTAATATTTTTTGAGTTGAAGGTTAAGAAACTTGAGTTGAAACAATAAACCTGTTTTTCCTACTTTGGAATTACCCCTCACTCAAGTTATTAGTACTTCAAATAGCTTAGATTATCCATTTACGCTTACTGCAAGCGGTTTCTTTCTTCTTCTGAGCTTGTTGATCGTGACCTTACCTTTTTTAATTTTCGGTTTCCGAAGTTGAAAGAATAGGTTAGTCGAAACTGACGTTCTGACCAGTTGTTATCTCCAAAGGTGCGTATACCTATTGCAGGTTGATTATAGTCCCAGGTAATTTTGCCACTTGTATTCGTGATATCTTGAATGGACAAGCTGAGTGCATCCCCGGTTTTAAATTGTTTGCGAACGCCTAAGTTGAAAAAGGGATGTAGAAATTGCTCCTGATCTCCAAAGAGGTAGTCTGTCATATATCGACCATCAAAACTAGCACTCCATCCATTCCCCAACTGGATACTACTATTGATTTGTCCGGTAAAAGTGATAAGTTCATTTTCGAAAGGAAGTGCTCGCTGTGATTGATCCTCTACCCGATGATGCATGAGATTAAGGTTCCAGTTGATATCCCACCAGTCTGTCAGGTAGACAGGAAAACTAAGATTGGCTTCGAAAATATAACTCCGGTCCAGATTATTTGGCGAACTGGTTTGTATATGATTTGGTTTATCAACAGTATTATAGTAGTAAATCTGATTAATAGTTTTGAGGTATGCTAGTGAGAAAATAATGGATCGATGCTGCCATGAAATTTTATAAGTATTTGTAAATGTTGGTCTCAGTTGAGGGTTACCAAAGACCAATATACTGGGGTCCAGAAATACGAAAAAAGCAGAAACATTATTAAAGGAAGGTCGAGTAATTGTTCTATTAAAAGTTAACTGCAAAGTATTTAGTGAGTCTACTTTATAATTGACCCTGGCAATAGGAAACAGATTATCAAATACCTGCTCCAGATCATTAGCATCATTCGCAGCGTCTAGCTCATATTCATAATGCTCGAATCGCAAGCCAAGCTCCCCATTGATCTTAGATGTGAACTCCTTAGAATAAGAAGCATAAACTGCGAGAATTTGCTCCTGGATTAAATCCGTTCCAGAAAACAAAGTATTACCTACCCATTCTTCATTGCCAATATTCTGTACTGTAGCCTTGCTTTTTATATCACTTAATGTCGCTTTCACTCCCAATTCAATTCTCGACTGATCCGCAAATTCATTGACATTATCCAACTTAAACGTCCAAATATCAATTGGTGTTTGTCGATCTGCTTTTATTTCATTAAATGCTCCTCCTTCTACAGACTTAATATCTCCGGTATTATCAAAATCAATCCTCGCAAAATCAACATCAAAATTGAGTGTACTATTTTCGCTCAAACGTTGAAAGAGATTTACATTACTGATAAAAGTATTCATTTTGGTTTTAGGCAAAATAGAAAACTCGAAAGCATCTCTTTTTGTGTCATTCACAAAATCATTTGAAGTACTGGAGGAATTAAAGAAAGTGTTTCGATTAGCATAACTTAACAATAAGCCAATCACTGTTGATTTACTCGGACTTATATCCAGGCCGAGATTAGCGGAGTGACCATAATTTTTATGATCCATTAATCTCACTAGGTTTTGATAATAATATTGATCTCCTTCGTAATCATATTCCCGATAATGATTCACATCAAATATCCCTTGAGGATTCCAATTAAAAGTATAGTCGCTATAGAGATTAAATATTCCTTTGCGGCTATTCAAACTTACGTTTGTCCCAAATTTTTCACGTTGCCCATATCCTGCAGTAAGGGCAGCTGTTCCATTTGTCCCTTGATTTTCATTTTCTTTTAATACAATATTAATGATCCCTGCTGCGCCACTGGCATCATATCGGGAGGACGGCTGGTGAATTAATTCTATGCTTTCAATTTGTTCTGCCTGCATCCCTTCCAGCCGTGCAAGTAAAACGGATGTTGGCACTCTTTGAATTTTGTCATTGATCATTATCAAGATCTCTCCCTTAGCATTCAAGCTTACACTTTCATTCTGTCGGTTAACAACAACGCCGGGAGATTTCTGCAAGAGCTGCAAAGCCGTATTACCACTCATCGAAGGAGATGCAGAAACATTAATTACGATACGATCTTGCTGGAGTTCATACAATGCTTTCCTACCGGTGACGACAACTTCATCCAATTGAAGTGAGGTACTTTCTAAAGTTATATCATAGTTTTCACGTTCTTCTTCTACCTCCTCCCAGTGATCTTGGTAGCCAAGTGCGGATACCTTTAACAAGCTCCGGTCAGCATTTGAAATAGGTAAAGAATACATTCCGGCGTCATCAGTTGTCGCCCCGGCAAGAAAAATTGTATCGGGCAAACCATATTGAATTACGTTCGCAAAAGCAACAGGGGATCCATCCTTATCAAGGATGGTCCCCGTAATGGATTGACTTTTTAAATCATGAGTAAAAATTGAGCATAAAAGGATACAGTAAAAAGAGAAAATCCGCTCCATAAGTTTTGGTTTTTTGAAGATACTCCAAAGCTAAATGGAATCAGGAATGGGTGCTTTAGCTATGCATGCAAAGGCTTTCGTTTATCAACCAATATCAAATCCGAGGCCTTATGTTATTATTGCATCACCAGCAATAGAAAACACACAAACAGCTAATAATCAAACAATTAGACATTGCATAGTGACCGTAAAAACAGTTTCATTAAAATCCTTTTTAAAGCACTACATATGCCATTTTAAGATTGTTTTTTGACAAAAATACTTGGGCTTTCCCCAAAAACTTCCTTAAATACCTGAGAAAAATAAACAGGAGATCGAAATCCGGTTTGATAGGCTACTTCACTGATCGAAATATCTCCTGATAGCAGTAAAAGTTTGGCTTCTCTTAAGCGGATTTGACGAACAAACAAGACCGTCGACATACCAGTGAGTGCTTTGATTTTACGATAGGTCTGAGAAGTACTTAAATGCAATTGACGCGAAAGTTCATTGACAGATAAGTCTTCATCTTCGAGGCGGTCGAGAATAATTTTTTCGACTTTTGCAAGAAAGGGGTGTTGTTGATTATTCGCTGGTTCTTTACTGACGATCCCGATATCCATCGGGATGTCCGTATTCGTCCGCTGATCTCCATAGTTAGGAGCACTATATTTTTTCTGGAGAACTTTCCTCATTTCCAACAAGTTTGAAAGACGAGTAAGTAGTTCGTCTTTATCAAAAGGTTTGGTGAGGTATGCGT
>JAHDHW010000245.1 GCA_020631105.1 Saprospiraceae bacterium
TATTTAGTAGTTATTCTCTAATTTCTTATACAAAGAAAAGCATTCTGGATATAGTTTCTGGTGATCTTTATCACACAAACAAATGTTTTTTATGCTTTATACGAATATATGAACAAGTATTCATGTATCCAAGTTTTAAATCTTTGGAATTTTCGGGTGGAAAACGAGTCCCGAATAATTTTTAGCAGTTGGGATGTTGATCTTCCGGGTTTGGGAAGAGGTCGGATTCATCTTCTCCGGCTCGTTCACTAAGGCATTTAAAATCTTTTTCGACAAGAATTTTGAGTGAACTCTGGTGATCTATCGGAGCATCTCCAATTATACTTACCTCATTTGAATCTGCCCAGGATTGTACTTTTTGCTTCGGTAACAGTACACTTATTTCATGCTCTTTGTATATGGCATGAATAGTATTACGTTTTTCACTTCGAACACTATAATTTAATTGTGACTCAGGACCAAACAGGATGGTACAACGTACTTCTCCATTTTCCTGTAAAGATTTAACCTCAGATTGTGAGAGACGTAATCGGAGCGTATTGTCTAAAATCCTAATCTTCATTAATTTCAGTTTCGTTGGTCTGTAAAGTATACTCTCGGTATCGATTATGCGACGCTTTATCAAAGGTATCAATTGCATGTTGAATGCGCAAAAAGAAGCGTTCGGCTCCAAGTTTTTCGTAAAAATCACATCGATGCAAAATATCTCTTACCGGCCCTTTGAGGCTAACGATATTAAAAGTAATTTTTTGGGCCTCACAAAATTCATTAATTTCTTCCAGAGCGTGAACCCCAGAACTATCAATTCCATTTAAAGATCCAGCATCCAGGATAAACAATCTAAGTCTTGATCCTTTATCCTTAATCAAATGCTTCAACTCACTCAAAAAGTACTCTATATTAGCATAATATAATCGTGCATCAAAGCGAATAACAAGTACATCATTTCGAACTTCAAGATTATCAAAGCGCGTAACATTTTTGTAATGTGGTTTATCTGGAATTTTACCTAAGACGGCCAAATGCGGTCTAGCGGTTTGGTAGATCATCATCGCTAGTGAAAGCACTACTCCGATCAGTACCCCTTCTTCAATTCCCAAGGCCAGCGTACCTACAAAAGTCACTGCCAGCATCCAGAAGTCCGGTCTATAGTTTTTCCATAATTGAATCGCTTCCTTATAATCAATCAAGCCAAAAACTGCCACCATAATCACCGAGGCTAATATAGCGTTTGGCAAAAAGTAAAAAAGCGGTGTCAGGAATAATAGCGTCAATACTATCAAACCAGCGCTAATAATAGAAGACATTCCGGTTTTAGCCCCTGTCTGGTCATTAACTGCCGTTCTCGAAAAACCACCAGTAGTTGGAAATGCCTGAAGAAACGATCCACCAATATTTGCTACTCCGAGGGCTATCAGTTCCTGATTTGGTTTGACTTCATAATTTTTATGTTTACTCTGAATAGCTTTCGCAACAGCGATACTCTCCATAAAGCTGATAAAAGAAATCGCAAGCGCAATTGGAAAGAGCGCTGTAATCTGTTCCCAGCTGAATTGTGGAAATGCAAAAGACGGTAACCCCTTTGGCACTTCTCCCACGATTTTAACGCCTTCGGTATGTAAGCCTAAAAGATAAACAGACAATATTCCAAAAACAACAGCTACTAAAGGGCCGGGAATTTTAAGTTTCCATCGCTTAATCAAAAGGATGATTATAATCGCGAGTGTTCCTATCCCAAAAGTATAGAGATTGACATCTGTAATATTTTGTATTGCTGAGTAAATAATCTCATGCACATAATTGGAGCGAGGTAAATTTACTCCAAGCAAATGTTTCAGTTGACTAAAGCCAATAATCAAGGCCGCCGCTGAGGTAAACCCGCTGACGACAGGATGCGAAAGAAAATTAACCAAAAAACCAAGCCGGAACACCCCCATCAACAATTGAATAAGGCCCACTATAAGGGCAAGGGCAATTGCTAATTGTATATATGATTCGGTTCCCGTTTCAGCGAGGGTACCGACCCCAGCAGCAATCAATAAAGCAACCATGGCAACAGGACCAACGGCCAGTTGCCTGGAAGTACCAAAAATAGCATAAAGAATTAATGGCAGGATTGAAGCATAAAGGCCATAAATCGGTGGCATTCCTGCCAGCATAGCGTAAGCCATCCCTTGCGGGATCAACATCACTCCTACTGTCAGGCCTGCTGCTAAGTCTCCTTTTAAAGATTGTTTTCCGTAATTAGGAAGCCACTCCAGAATAGGTATATACGAATTGATCTTCATAATTTAATTTATCCCAAAATTCGGAGATTCTGCGCAGCTATTTGGTGATGATTATCACAGTAACTGAATTTTATTCCGGCCGAGTTGGATTTTCCCCTTTTGTTCTAATGCTTTCAACAATCGGGAAACAGCTTCCCGAGAGGCATTAAGATCATGAGCAATATCCTGATGAGTAGTTTGGATAAGTTTTGAATTTTGTGCTTCTGATTTTTTATTGAGATAAGCGAGCAGTCGTTCATCCATATTGCTAAATGCTATACTGTCAATTGTACGAACTAGTTCCTGCATCCGCGAATCATAGGAACTCATGATAAAGTTTTTCCAGCTAGGATATTTCATCATCCATTCATCCACATATTTTATTGGAATACCAATAACGGTAGCATCATCTTCAGCAGTTGTTCGAATATCACTTCGCTTATTCATCATACAACAAGAGAAAGACATAGAACAAGTATCGCCAGCCCCTAAAAAGTATAAAAATATTTCACGTTCGCTATTATCATCTTCTCTGACTACCTTGATACTGCCCTTAACGACCATAGGAACCATTCGGATGTAATTCCCAAAATCCATAATTATCTCCCCAGCCTTAAATGTTCGAACCTGGGCAACTTTTGCAATCGCTTCTTGTAGCACTGATTCCGTAATCATTGGAAACTGCTCTCGTACCAAAGAAAGAATGGTGGGGTCAGCTTTATCCATTTTGCCGTTCTATTTTCTTTTCAATTTTTTCTAGTCTGGCTTCAATTTGCAGTAGCTTTTGTAAGATAATAACATGCGTTTTCTTTGCATCAATTCCAACAGGACTTTGGTCACTATGGATAGCCTTAGCAATTGCATCAAACGTTTTTTTATCTATTTCTAAATCCATGTGCTATGAGTTTTACTGGACAGGTTTTGTGGTGGTAACTTTTGGGTTATACTTTACATTTAGATGAATCCAGATAGATCGGGAGATCCGGTATAGCCAAACAAAAAATATAGCAGAGATAATTATCAACAAGAGAAAAGCTCCATTGACGCTCCAATCAAAGGCAAATACCAAAGTCAGACAAAGCGCCAGTGAGATAAAACCCCACATGATATAAGAAATAAACATTGCCCCGTAATAAAAACCTGGCTCCGGTAAATAATTTTGTTTACATACCGGACAATGATCCGGCATATCGAATGGCTTTTGAAAAGCAAAGGTTCCGGTTTCAAATAAACCTCCCTTACGACACCTTGGACAGGTCATATCAAATGTACTTTGGATTCCGCTCTTGGGTACTTTACTCATGGATACTACATTTTTCATTTTATTCACTTCTTTAAATAAAAAAGAAGCGGTCAATTTGTTCCGACCAAAGAACTATTTTCATAGAAAAATATGTTGTTTTATTCATATTTCAAGATTATAAAAAAAGTGCCGTAACACTCCAATCCTCTTGCACCCTTAGCATGTTTACATATTACACTGGCAATTCTCCAGACATTCAATAATCAGTGACACATCTTTTTCTTTTAAAGAATACAACATGCTACGCCCTTCTCTCTTTACCGAAAGAATACCTTTTAGGCGCATATTCTGTAAGTGGTGAGACGTTAAGGATTGTTCGGAACCAAGCATTTCGCAGATTCGACTAACGGAAAGTCTTGGATGTTGCTCTAACAGGTGTATGATTCCCAGGCGCATTGGATGTGCTACTGTCTTAAGTATATAAGCAATGCGCTCTAATTTTTCAACTAATTCTTCATCTATTGCTGAATTCGTATTCTGCTTTTTCATTTACCAAAGATAGCAATATATGTTCATGGGTGCAAACTCAGGAATCGATGACAATGCCCCTCTTTCTTAGTTAAAGCACTTTCTATATCGAAGTTGGTCAAAACTCCTAACATGCCTTTCACATAATGCCTCTCCATGGAGTCCTTTGAATCTTTGGAGCGAATTGATCTTTTTGGATTTACTTAAAAGCATAATAAGTTTTAGTGGCTTCAAAATCGCCGAAGATATAGAGGTAATCCAGATAAGCAACCTCTAGGTTATACGCAGCGTTTGCAACTACTGTAGTATCAGCATATTCAGCAGCAATCACAAACGTTTTGATAGCCAAACCCAGGTTAAATTTTCGATCTTCTTCTTTAACTTTTTTTTGATTACTAAAATTGAACATTTTAGGGTCGACATTCGCTAAATGTACCTCTCGCCAGGCCTCCTCTAGATCTTCTATCATTGTCTCCAATTCTCCCCATTCATAAAGTTCTAACATAGGATCCGTACTCACCTCAACCACCAAATCAATAGCCGCTTCCAGATCATAGACTTTATCCAAATAGTAGGGTACATCTTCGCGCCAACGCAAATCCATCAACTCATATCGTGCATGATCAAGCTGGAGCAATGCTAAATCAGCATTATTTTCACGAATAGCAAACTGAGCTTCATCTAGCCATCCGGCAAGCATCTGGAAAGATGTGCGCCACTCGTGGGCTTCAGTTGTTGCTTGCTCGAAATCAGAGTAGAGGTGCTGATATTTAAGATCTAAGACGGTAAATGCTTTTTCGGCACGCTCCAGATCATTGATATAAGTATAATAATAGACGGGGATAAATGCTTCATCAAACTCCACCATTGCCTGCTCAACTTTTGAAGTATTACAACCGGCAATTAATAATAGAAATGTAAAGACGAATAAATATTTGAAAGTTGTCATGATTTGAACTTTTTGTACCCTAAAGTTCAATAATCGTAAGCATCACATCTATGACGCTTGTCATTAGAAGTATTGATTTTCGTCAATGACGTCTTTAACAGTCTTTGATCTCCTAAAAACAAAAGGCCATCCCCGTAGGAATGGCCTTCATTATTTAATCTTTATCAATAATTATTTTACAATAATCATCTTCTTAGAATCTGAATCTGTTGCGGTGTTGATATGATAGTATAAAACTCCACTTGGCAAGTCGGAAGCATCAATATCAAATTGATTGTATCCTCTCGCAAATGCGCCTACCTCTACATGCAATAACTCTCCAGAGACATTATAAATCTCTAATCTTACTTCACTTGCAGCTGGTAGCTGGAATCCAACAACCGTAGCATCTCTAAACGGATTCGGCTGATTCTGGTACAACTCGAACACCTCAGATTGAACGGTAATACCATTGTTCGTAAAGTTCAAACTAACATTCATCAAGTCGCTTTCGCTATATGCTTCTGCTTTGGCTAAGCTAGAGCTAATTGATATCGCTTCGCTAAGATTTACATCTGCCTTGGCTTCAATGATGATTCGCATAGCTACGTCGCTGATCGACAATCGCTCGCTTGCATCGCTGTTCCAACTCATTGGTACCTGACCGTTTGCGGTAAGATTATAGTTCGCTTCGCTAAAGTTGCTTAATGCACCTTGCTCTACTTCTAAGACGGAGATCATAGAATGATCAACATTCCAGGTCAGCTGGAATCCGCGGATCGCTTCAAAGTTTTCTGCAGTAACGTCAACCGTATAGGTCTGACCAGCAGACAGCTTCTGATCTTCGATATTGAATACTAAATCTTCCAATCCACTACGATCATCTGCATCACCAATTAAACCATTGGTCTCCGCATCTAAGTTTAAGTCTCCAATTTTCACCGCTACGAAGTTCGCTAATTCTTCTTCCTCTACTCCAAGTTCGTAGATCTCCGGGAACTCTGTTTCGAATGGATTCGCAGCATT
>JAHDHW010000246.1 GCA_020631105.1 Saprospiraceae bacterium
GTGAGTTGGTGAGTTAGTTTACTTGTTCTTCCTTTGATTTATCTTTTGCTGATTTTATTATTGGAGATAGTTTTTTGTCTGGAGCATTTGTGTCGACCTTCTGAGAAGTTCCTTTTTTTTGCATGCTTAGTTGCACGATTTTGTACACGGGCCCTCCACATTTTCCAGCTTTTAAGTTTCATTTCCTGACGCATCAACTTGATCACATCTTTTTCAGGGACACCAAATTGCTCTTCAATTGCGTCAAAAGTTGTACGATCTTCCCAAGCCATTTCGATTATTCGATCGACAGCTCTTTCATCCAATTCATATTGTTTTCGAATTTTCATAAAACTTAAACAGCCTTTAGAAAGGAAGGTTCAAATCATGAATTAACTCAATAATATTCAACCAAATTCAGAATCAGCTGTTCCAACTGCATGAAAAAGTCAAATCTTCCCAGCAAGCTTTGTCCAGTATGTGAACGTCCTTTCAATTGGCGCAAAAAGTGGGAGAAGAATTGGGAAACGGTCAAATATTGCAGCGAACGTTGCCGAAGAAACAAAGATAAAAAGCAGTATGAAAACACTTCGCCTCCTGCTCGGTGATCAACTTAATCATCAACATTCCTGGTATGAGCAAAATGATAAGCAGATCATTTATTGCCTTTTTGAGATGCGGCAAGAGACTGATTATGCACCACATCATATCCAAAAGGTCCTTGCTTTCTTTTTAGCGATGCGTGCATTTGCAAAACACCTCGAAGATCAGGGCCATCAGGTTATTTATTATACATTAGATGCCTCTGAGAATACTCAATCCCTTACAAATAATCTCCAACAGATTATAGAACAGCAAGGTGTTGATAAGTTTGAATATCAATTACCAGATGAGTATCGACTAGATTTGCAACTCAAGACTTTTTGTGATTCGCTGGACATCGAAACTCAGGTTTATGACACGGAGCATTTCCTAAGTAGCCGTACCGATTTGTCAGAATTTTTCGAAGGTAAAAAAACTTACCTTATGGAGAGTTTTTACCGTCATATGCGAAAACGTTATGACATCCTGATGGACGGTGATCAACCTCAAACAGGGCAATGGAATTACGATGCAGATAACCGCAAAAAAATACCTAAGGATCATGTGCCTCCTCATCCTAAGCTTTTTGAAAAAGAGGTTACCGGAATAATTGAACTTCTCGAAACGTCAGGGGTTAAAACTATCGGCAAGGTAAACCCTAAGGCATTTATCTGGCCTGTGACCAGGGCTGAATCTCTAGAGCAATTAAAATTTTTTCTTGAACAATGCCTGGAGTATTTTGGAAAGTTTCAGGATGCAATGACACCTCAATACTGGTCCCTTTATCACTCCAGAATTTCATTTAGCTTAAATGCAAAATTGCTTCATCCATTAGAAGTGATCAAAGCTGCAGAAGAGTACTGGCAGGATAATCAGAATAAAATTGATATCGCTCAGGTCGAAGGCTTCATAAGGCAGATCCTCGGTTGGCGGGAATACATGCGTGGAATTTATTGGGCGAAGATGCCTGAGTATAAAAATAAAAATTTTCTGGGTCATACCCGTAAGTTGCCTTCCTGGTTTTGGACAGGTAAAACTAAAATGCGGTGTGTCAGTCACGCGATCCAACAATCTTTAGACTACGCTTATGCTCACCATATCCAACGCTTAATGATCACTGGAAACTTTGCCTTACTCGCAGGTGTTGCCCCGGACGAAGTAGACGAATGGTACCTTGGCATTTATATCGATGCCATTCAATGGGTAGAGATTACTAATACAAGAGGTATGAGTCAATTTGCCGATGGAGGAATTGTTGGCACAAAACCTTACGTTAGCTCTGCTAACTACGTCAATAAAATGAGTCACTATTGTAAGGATTGTCATTACAGCTATAAGGACAAAACGGGTGCAAAAGCTTGTCCTTTCAATTCCCTCTATTGGGATTTTTACGATCGCCATGAGGATAAGCTTGCAAAAAATCCACGGATAGGAATGGCATACAGATTATGGAATAAAATGGAGGCAGAAAAAAAGGAAGCCATTCTAAAACAAGCGAATCATTACTTAAGCAATATAGAAGAATTGTAACTCTTTAGATTCTAAATTAATTAAATGTTAAACACCATTCTACAAAAGACTACTTATTAGCTTGAGAGTTAAATTTAGAATGATCTTTAAAAGATAAAATGTTTAGCTATGAAAAAAACCTTGCCCCTAATCTGTCTTTTAGTTTCCTGTATATTCCTCTATACCTCATGTGAAAAAGATGATAAAGATGAGCAGCTTACGTTCTCAACGGAGGCAAGAGACTACCTTGCCGAAATAATGGACATCATGGAAAACAACTCTATTAATAAATATACTATTGACTGGAGTCGTTTCAGATCCGAAGTCCTATCCGCAGCCAATGGTGCTGAAACCATTGAAGATACTTATCCAGGTATAGAAAGAGCCCTCGAATTATTAGGAGACAACCATAGCTTTTATGTAGCAGCTGATGGTAATTCAGGGATCTCTGCAAGTACTATATCTTGTGATGCTCCATCTGTAACAGTAGTAAACTGGCCGGATAATATTGGCTATGTTAGAGTAGGTTCATATTCAGGAAATTCAAATGATGTAGCAGGCTTGAATTTTGCCAAAGGAATCCAACTACAGATAAAAAATCAAGACAGTGATCAACTGGCTGGCTGGATCGTGGACCTGAGGGGAAATACGGGCGGTAATATGTGGCCAATGTTAGCGGGTATAGGACCTATTCTTGGTGAGGGAACTGCTGGTTATTTTGTTGATCCAGATGATAACCGATCTTCCTGGGGTTTTTCGAATGGAGCGTCAGTCGTCAATGGAAGTAATCAGGTAACCTTTATTGCTGATTCGTATGATTTAATCAATCCCAATCCAAAAACAGCTGTATTATTAGATAATCGCGTAGCTTCTTCGGGAGAAGTAATCGCAATAAGTTTTATTGGGAGAGACGATACCCGGAGCTTTGGAAACCCAACTTGTGGCCTCTCAACTTCTAACAGAAATTTCAATTTGAGCGATGGTGCTGTGTTGTATTTAACCTCATCCTATCTTGCTGATAGAAATCTAAACAACTACGGTATTCCTATCGAACCGGATGTACAAATCGATAACGATGAAATCATCCAAGCAGCTACAGAATGGATTTTGGAGTAGTTGTATATTACGAAGATAATTTCTCAATCAACTTCTGCATAAAGACCATCCCTTTATCGAGCTGCTCAATTGCAATAAATTCATTTGCCCTGTGCGCCTGTTCAATGGACCCAGGGCCGCAAATCACCGTTTCGAAACCTTCATTAGCAAACTGTCCGGCTTCCGAAGCATAAGAGACTGCATCTAAGTCGTGGTTACCTGACAACTCCCGAATAATGGGAATGATCGAAACATCATCAGCTGTATCCAGTACCGGAACAGGAGGATGGTGCTCTTCTACGTTAATTTTAAATCCTGGAAAAATCTTTTGCAGTACTGCTTCCCGGCTTCGACAATAGGCATCAAAATCTGCTTTGATTTCATCCAAACTATCCATAGGTATGGTTCGAACATCCCAATGAAAGCTGCATTGATCTGCAATGACGTTTGGTGCAATGCCACCTTTAACCGTACCAATATGAATAGAAGAATGTGGCGGGGTAAATCGATCATCAATATGACCTGCTTCCACCAAGACATTCATTTTATTTTCTAACCATAGTATTAAACGCGCCGTTTCGTGAATAGCGCTAACCTCTTGTCGAATCCGGCTACTATGCCCTGCTGAACCATTAACCGTAACCTCATAAATACAGATACCTTTCTGCCCCACCACTGGCTGCATTAAGGTCGGCTCACCAATGATTGCATATTTAGGTTTTTCTTGATAGACTTTATTAATATCAGCAGCCAGGTCCGGCCCAGCCAAACAACCAACTTCTTCATCATAAGAAAATGCGAAATAGATCGGCTTCTTTAAATCTGCAGCTAACATATCCGGTAAAGCGGCCAGACAGCAAGCCAAAAAACCTTTCATATCACAAGAGCCCCGTGCATAAAGCTTGTCTCCTTTTTCAATTAACTTAAAGGGATCGGTATCCCACTCTTGTCCTTCAACTGGCACCACATCCATGTGTCCACTCAATATATATCCACCATCCACCGCAGGCCCTATTCTACAATGCAAGGAGGCTTTATTTTCAGTAGCATGGGGCACCAGATGGTATTCTACATTATATTGATCGAGGTAACTTTTGATCCATGCAAGAATACTCATATTGCTTTGTCCTCCAAGTACCGGAAAAGCAATTAGTTGCTCTAATATTTCACGTACGCTTTTATTCATGTGGATTGATGTGAGTTGTCGGTGTAAATTTAATAATTCGACGAATGTACGAATCCTGTTTCTTTATACAGAAAATAAAGTCAATTGTTTGACCTGCAGTCTGCTTCGGATTGATTTTGTTCGCTTAATTACATTTTAAGGCATTAAGCTATATTCCTTTCCAACCTGAAGTAATGAATGCACCAAACCTACGCGTAGTTTTTCTTATCTTCCCCCAGCAAATCTTTTTACTTTGAGTCAATCAACAAAAAAATGGTATGACTACATCCCCCACCCTGTGGTGATGTTGTTCGGAATAATTCTCCTTGCCGCTTTGATGAGTTATATTCTTCCTGCCGGAAGCTTTGAACGTACCATCATTGATGGTCGCTCCAGAGTTGTACCGGGCACCTACTCCGCAATGGAGCAAAGTCCAATTGGATTCATGGATATGTTTCGAGCCTTTTCCACAGGATTCAAACAAGCTTCTGATATTATCTTTCTCGTTTTGATGAGTGGGGTTATGTTTGGGATTCTTGAGAAATCAAAAATGATTGAAAATGTAGTAGGTACTTTAGTAAAAAGTATGGGCCTTCAAAGAAAATATTTTATAGTGGTCCTCATCACGCTTGTATATGGCTTTATGGGAGTTGCTGTAGGCTATGAGAATAATATTGCTTTGATTCCAATTGCAGCAGTAGTGAGTTTAGCATTAGGAGGAGATTTAGTGCTTGCTGCTGGCATGTCTGTTGGCGCAGTGACCGTAGGTTTTGGACTATCACCAATCAATCCTTATACCGTTGGTATTGGTCATCAAATTGCTGAAATGCAAATGTTCTCCGGAGTTGGCCTACGAAGCATGCTTTGCCTTTTTGGGATTTGCCTGGTAGCCTGGTATAACGTTCGTTACTTTAAGCGAATAGTTGAAAAACCAGAAAAAAGCCTGGCTTACGGTTTGAAAATTGATGGCTTTCAATTATCAAAATCTATTGACAAATACCAAATCACTTCCAACAACTGGCTGGTTTTATGGATTTTCATAGCAGGATTAGGGGTAATGCTCTTTGGTGTATTTCAATATCAGTGGAGTTTGCGCGAGATATCTGCCATTTTTATTCTCATAGCTATCGCCGCTGGTTTTGCTTCGCGTATCGGATCATCTGTTTTCAGTGAAACTGCCTTAGCGTCTATAGCATTGGTTGCCCCTGGCGCATTCATGGTGGGCTACGCCCGAACGATCAGTGTCATTCTGGAGCAAGGACACATCAATGATACCATTGCTTATCAACTATCGGAATGGTTACAGTTGTTTCCAACTTATACCTCAGCGATATTAATGTCCGTTGCGCAAAGTGGAATTAACATGTTCATCCCCTCTGGAAGTGGACAGGCTCTAGCTACTTTACCCATCATGATTCCAGTCGGCGATGTATTGGGTTTGACGCGGCAGTCTACTATTCTTGCTTTTCAGATTGGAGATGGAGTTACTAATTTATTTAATCCTACCCTAGGTGGTTTGATTGCAATGTTAAGTTTGTGTAGAGTTCCTTTTGATCGGTGGTTAAGATTCATATTCCCGCTTACTTTTATGATTTTGATATTGGCCTGGTGCTTTTTGTTGTTTGCGGTTTGGATTGGGTGGAGTTAATTGGTGAGTGAGT
>JAHDHW010000247.1:0-3657 GCA_020631105.1 Saprospiraceae bacterium
CTCCCCGCAATTCAACCCAAGAAATCCGCAATTCAAGATTAATCAATTTTATATACTGTGAATGTACTGCACTTTTGGGACATCATTCAAACCAAAAGATACCCTTATGAAACGTTTAAGCACTTTACTTGCATTATTTTTTACCATTAGCACATTATGGTCGCAGACCGGAACCATCAAAGGAACGGTACTCGATCAACAGTCAGAGATTCCGATCATCGGCGCAACGATAGAATTAATTTCCACAGAAGGAAGTACCGGAGTCGTGACAGACATTGATGGATACTTTAGTTTACAGGAGGTGCCGGTTGGACGTAATGTCATCCGGATTAGTTATCTGGGATATGAGAGTTTGACCTTACCGAATATTGATGTCAGTACAGGGAAAGATGTATTGTTGAATATAACACTGCAAGAGAGCGTGGCAGAACTTTCGGAAGTCGTGGTGACTGCAAAAACGATCAAAGATCAGGCACAAAATGAAATGGCCACCATTTCAGCTCGTCAGTTTAGTGTCGAAGAAGTTAATCGATATTCAGGAGGGCGTAGCGACGTTGCACGTCTGGCGTCTAACTTTGCCGGAGTCTCTGCACCGGACGACAGCCGTAACGACATTGTCATCCGTGGAAACTCCCCAACGGGTGTCCTTTGGAGAATCGAAGGAATCCCTGTCCCTAGTCCGAATCACTTCTCTACTTTCGGTACCACCGGAAGTCCGGTCAGCGCATTGAATCCGAATGTAATGAGTAATTCTGATTTTTTGACTTCGGCTTTTCCGGCAGAATATGGAAATGCTAATGCCGGCGTCTTTGATATTAATTTCAGAAACGGAAACAAAGATCGTACGGAATACACACTCCAACTCGGAGCGTTCTCCGGATTGGAGGCCATGGTCGAAGGACCCATGAATAAAAAAGGAGGTTCTTTTTTGGTCGCAGGCCGGTATTCGTTTATTGGCTTGATTGGCAATGCTGCCACCGCTGCTACTCCAAATTATAGTGACCTTTCGTTTAAGTTAGATTTTGGAAATACGAAAGCGGGACGATTTACTTTGTTTGGTATTGGTGGTCAGTCTGATATTGAGTTTCTGGGCTCAGAAATTGAAGAAGGAGATCTTTTTGCTGCGGAGGATGAGGACTCTTCGGTAGATGCTGGATTTGGAGTGTTGGGTTTAAAACATAACATTATCATTGGGAATAACACCTATGTCCGTACGGTAGTTGGCGGAACCCTCAGAACCAATGTCTTTAGCCAGGATCGCTACTTCAATATGGATACCAATGAAGAAGAGAAACGAAGAATTACGGAAGTAGATAATAGTGAAACTCGCTTTTCAGTATCTTCTTATATCAACTCTAAGATCAATGCTCGTCAAACCGTTCGTGCCGGAGTGCTTTTCGAAAATATCGGAAACGATGCTTTTTTTAGAGATCGTGAGGAAGGCATTGACTTAGATGGAGATGGATCACCGGATTGGTTTACTGTATACGATTTTGATGGAAGCATTAATATGGTTCAGCCCTTTGTACAGACACAGTATCGTTTGTCTGATCAGTTTAGCTTTAATGCTGGTGTGCACGGACAATACTCCAGTCTTAACGAACAATTCGTAGTGGAGCCGAGAGCTTCTTTGACCTATGCCTTGAATCCGACGAATAAATTTACTTTGGGATATGGGATGCATAATCAAAATGCTCCGCTGCCCATTCTTTTCCTCAATGAAGATATTAATGGTTCGCTGGTGCAGACGAACGCTGATTTGGACTTCGTCCGGTCGCAGCATTTTGTATTGGGATATGATTCGAAGTTAGGAGACAACTGGAGGTTAAAAACGGAGGTTTATTACCAGGCAATTGATCGGGCACCGGTTGAAAGTACACCAACGAGTTATTCCACTTTGACAGAAGGCGCAGACTTTGTTTTTGCAGATGATAAAACTTCCTTAGTGAGTGAGGGCACCGGATTTAATCGCGGCGTTGAAATCACTTTGGAGAAATTTTATAGCAAAGGTTACCACCTATTATTCACAGGTTCTTTCTTCGAAAGTAAATACGAAGGTAGTGATGGAATTGAGCGAAGTACACCTTTTGATAATGGCTATGTCATCAATGCGCTGGGAGGAAAGGAATTTAAAATCGGTAAAGCAAAGCAACACGCTTTTGTGATTGATACTAAATTGACGACTTCCGGAGGACGTTGGTATACGCCGGTTGACCTGGAGGCGTCGCGAGCTGTAGGCTTTGAAATTTTACAGGAAGAAAAAGCATTTAGTCAACAATACGAAAATTACTTCCGATGGGATGTTAAGCTGGGACTTAAGTTGAATAGTACAAAGAAAAAAGTTTCTCACCAGTTCTTTTTAGATTTTCAGAATGTGACGAATCGGGAGAATGTATTTGTCCGACAGTATAATCGCTTGACGAATAATGTTGATCAGACGAATCAGACTGGATTTTTTCCGGACTTTTTGTATCGTATACAATTTTAGTAACAGGAATGAATTAAGAAGTAATGAATGTTCAATAATGAATTAATCAATATTGAATATTCATTATTCTTTAGATTATCTTCGGTAATTATAAATATTACAAAAGCTAACGAAACGAAAAGATGTATGCTCAAGCCGAGTATTAAATATTTAGGATTTGATGATTGCAGATTAATGTGGATTGGTGTTCCGGTGATTGCGCTGACGATGCCGTTTATATTTTTTAATCTTGATTTGGATTATTATTTATCCATTGCACATCAGGAATTTTTTGAAAGTATTTGTTATACCACGGCTTACTGGGTTTCAGTGCGATATTTCATCATAAGGCTTCGAAAAGCATATGGCTCTTTGGAAGATTTATGGAAACGACTGAAAGTACTGTCGTTCTTCGTCATACTATTAGGGCCAATAGTGTCAGCGATTGTTACCGGAGTAATCCGGACGATTTATTACTTTTTAGGATTGAAGGATGTCTTTGAACCAACGATTTTACAATCCTTAGGCTCTACCTATTTTTTAATATTTGCGGTAACCACTTTATACGAAGCTATTTATTTTTTCCACAAGTACAAAGAAGCAATTTTGGAAAAGGAGCAAATACAACGCGCACATATTCAGGGGCAATTAGATAATCTGCGTAATCAGATAAATCCTCATTTTTTATTCAATAGCCTGAATACTTTGATGAACCTGATTCCTACGGATTCGGACCGGGCGATGAATTACCTGAGTAAGTTATCAAAGTTTTATCGGTATACGGTGAGTACTGGAGAAGAAACCTTAGTGCTGTTGGAGACGGAACTGGAGAACGTAAATATTTATGTAGACTTGCTTAAAGAACGATTTCATAATGCAATAGAAATTGAATTGCCCGCAGAGTTGCCGACTGGTGCTAAAATCCTTCCGCTATGTTTACAGTTGTTGATTGAGAATGCCGTCAAGCATAATATTGTCTCCAATAAGAACCCTTTGAAGATCCGAATTCAAATGAACGATGACGGGCAATATATCGAAGTAGAAAATAATATTCAACGAAAAATTCAGGAAGTGAAATCTACCGGGATGGGGCTTAAGAATATTAGAACTCGAATTTCTTTCTTTACAGCATCACCTCTGTTAGTAGAGGATAAAGGTGAGTTATTTAAAGTTGCTGTTCCACTCATTTA
>JAHDHW010000247.1:3757-5900 GCA_020631105.1 Saprospiraceae bacterium
AAAATGAAAATCCTAATCATAGAAGACGAAATCAATGCATTTCAATATTTGCAGACGATCGTCAAAAAGTTAAAACCCGAAACACAAGTTTTAGAACATATTGAAAGTGTACAAGATGCAGTCAATTGGCTACATCAGCATGAGCATCCAGATTTAATCTTTTTGGATATCCAGTTATCTGACGGATTGAGTTTTGAGATATTTAAGCATGTTGAGGTCAGGACACCTATTATATTTACAACAGCATATGATCAGTATGCCATAGATGCTTTTAAGGTCAATAGTATAGATTACCTGTTAAAGCCAATTCATGTTGATGATCTACAAAAGGCTTTAGAGAAGTTTGATCAGCGGAAAGTACAATCTACTAATAATCTTTCTCAACAACTGCAGGCCGTTTTTGGACAACTTAATGCGCAGAAAAGAAATCGCTGCTTAATCAAAAAAGGAAACCACTTCGAATTTATCAACACAGCAGATATTGCATTTGTGTATTCCGAAGATGGTCTGACCTTCCTGCAAACCTTCCAGGGAGGCCGACATTTGTATTCTAATACTGTAGAAGGATTTTATGCGAGTTTGGATAGTAGTGTGTTTTTTCAAATTAATCGTGGACAGATTGTCAATATTAATGCTATCCAAAAAATCCATCCCTATTTCAACCAACGCCTCAAGCTAGAAGTAAACCCCGCCAAGGATGATTTAGAGTTTTTGGTCAGTCGACCGAAAGCCCCTGCTTTTAAAGAATGGATCGACGCTTGATATTGTTATCCCATAAAGAACAATGATTTTATTCCTTTCTACCTAAAAAAAATCAAGATTTACCCTTCTTTTTTGCACCTAGGGAAAAATGGTTAACACCCAGGGAAAAATCGGCTAACGACAAGGTGTTGTTTGCCTGCATCTTTGCATTGTAAATATTACAAATAATCTAAAAAAATATAAACAATGTCAAAGTTCACAGTTCCTACCAGAGATGAAGTATCCGCTAATAATCAGGCAATCTTCGATAACCTCAAAAGTAAATTAGGATTCGTTCCTAATCTTTATGCTTACTACGCTAAAAGCGAAACAGCGCTTAATGATTACCTAACACTACAAGGTCGAAAGACAACACTCAATAATAAAGAGAAAGAAGTTGTAAATCTTGTAACCTCTCAAATCAACGGCTGCGAATACTGCCAGGCGGCACACACTGCAATTGGAAAAATGAATGGCTTTAGTGATGAGCAGATTCTTGAGATCAGAGGAGGAGCGGCAGCTTTTGATGACAAACTTAACGCCCTTGCGACATTCACTGCAGATGTAGTCAATAACCGAGGCCGTGCGAGTGAAGCTGCGAAAGCAGCGTTCTTCGAAGCTGGTTACACCGAAGTAAACTTAATAGATACCGTCGTACTAATCGGTGATAAGATCATCAGTAATTATGTGCATAACCTGACTGGTTTTGCAATAGACTTCCCCGCAGCTCCAGTATTGGAGACAGCGACAGCATAAATAATAAATTCTTTGTCCGCCAAGCAATTGGATGCGGCAACACAGTCACACTGGAATCCGGCAAAAGAGTCGGATTCCATTCTAAAAAAAAATTAATAAAACTTATAAAAATATACCATCATGAAAAAATCAATTCTTTTAACCTTAGCTTTTGTTTTTAGTTTAGTTTCCTTTTCCTTCGCACAAGATGCAAAGACGATCAAATTAGATCAGACCAAAGGAGAATTCAACGTTCAGGGACTTACCCTTTCTGAAGGAACTTACGTCTTTGAAGTGACGAACGCCGGAGTTGACCACGAAGTAGGATTTGTTATTGCACCAAAAGGAAAGACAGATCAGGCTAACCATATCAAAGAAGGCTATCTTCCGAACACGATCAAGGATGGGGAGACTGCAAGCTCGAAACAAGTAACTTTAACGAAAGGCGAATACGTATTTTTCTGCCCACTTAATCCAACTCCTGAGTATGTGATTAAGGTAGAATAAAGTGTATTCCTCATGAACATATTTTCCCCTTAGTACTATAATAATCCGTCATTAAAAGTGTAGGCATCCTGATGTCTGCACTTTTTTCGTTATTGACGCGAATTTGTTACTTCTGCAGTTTTAGAATTAGTTTGTAACAGATAATGCACCGAAATTGCGA
>JAHDHW010000248.1:0-3514 GCA_020631105.1 Saprospiraceae bacterium
TATCGAATAATCACCTTTTCGATATACTCTTCTCCTAACTCTTCGTTGATGATTTTTTTGATCTTGTCCTGTCCCATGCTTAACTCCTGACGAAGCGAAGCGGAATCAATCTGAATGAATAGTTTTCGGCCTCGTACATGAATATCCTTAGTATAACCACTGATACTTGGCCCCATCAGTTTTGACCACAGAGATTTGATCTTCGTTTGATTAAGCTTAGGCCGCAATTTATACCGATCCACCATATCCTTTAGGACATCTTTCAGGATTTGATCATTATGTCTTTTCATGCGATGGAATTTTACTGGCTCCGTTTTCAATTATGAATTTGCGGTAATCCGTATTGTGATGAGCAATCACTTGTTCGATCCGCATTTCATGCGTATCAGTAATGAATACCTGACCAAAGTCGCCTTCAATCAAAAGCTGTACTAATTGCTCCACACGACTTCGATCCAATTTATCAAATATATCATCAAGCAATAATAAAGGCAGTTGTTCTTTAATGCTTTTCAAATAATCATATTGCGCCAGCTTCATTGCTAAAACGAAAGATTTCGTTTGTCCTTGTGAAGCAAATTTCTTTAGCGGAAAATCATCAATATGAAAAACCAGATCATCTTTGTGAATTCCTACAGTCGTCCGTTGTAAGATACGATCTTTTTCTGCAGCATCTTCTAATAATTTCTTAAAAGATACCTCTTCTTTTAATTGTGTCCTATACTGTAGTTTTACGCCTTCTTGTTCAGCCGATATTTTAGCGTAATAATATTCAAATAATGGAGCAAATGCTTCGATAAACTTTGCTCTCGTATTTTTTATATAATTCGCAGGTACTACGAGCTGGGCATCAAACGCGCTTATCAGCGCTTTATCAAAGCTACGTTCCTGGGCAAATTGCTTTAAAGTAGCGTTCCGTTGCTTTAAAATCCGATTATAACGAACGAGCTGTTCCAGGTAAACGCTATCACTTTGCGAAAGTGTGTTATCCAGAAATTTGCGTCGTACCTCACTCCCCTCTTTGGCCAGTTCGGTATCATCCGGAATGATCATCACCACTGGCAATAGCCCGATATGTTCCATCAACTTCTCATAGGGAACTTTATTCCGTTCAAACTCCTTCCTTTTACCGGGGATTACCTTTGCGACAACTTGCTCTTTCTTATCCTGAATGATAAAATTACCCTCCAGTCGAAAAAAATCCATGCCTCGTTGTACAATACTTCGATCATTCAAACTTGAACTATTCTTACACATACACAGATAGTAAATCGCATCTAACAGATTCGTCTTACCCATCCCGTTTTTCCCTACAAAACAGTTTAGTTTTGGCGAAAATCGAAAAGATTCTGCCGTGTAATTTTTAAACTGTGTTAGTTTGATTTGCTCTAAATACAAGTTATTATGCTTCGTTTGGTCAAAGATAAATATTTTCAGGGCTAGACAGGAAAGAAATAAAGCTGATCAAGCGTTATATTTTAACTTCTCTACCCCAGAAACTGCGAACAAGACGGATTAATTTTTGTTTTATGTGGGTAGACCTTATCTTTACAGTTCAGATAAATTTAATCAGCGAATCTTCGCTAAATATAATAAGTAATTATGGCGCAAACTGCAGAAAAAGCAAAGAGTCGAAAGAAAAAAGGAGCAACAAGTTTCGATAAAGAAACTTATTTGAAATGGTACGAAACGATGCTCCGCATCCGCCGATTTGAAGAACGTACTTTAATGGCTTATGGCCAACAAAAAGTTCGTGGTTTTTGTCACGTATATATTGGTCAGGAAGCTATTGCTGCAGGTATGGTTTCTGCGATCCGACCAGAAGATGCAATCGCTACGGCTTACCGTCAGCATGGTATTGCAATTTCCAGAGGTATTTCTACAAAAGAAGCGATGGCCGAGCTTTTTGGAAAAGCTACAGGTGTGGTTAAAGGAAAAGGTGGAAGTATGCACTTCTTTAGTCGCGAACACCGCTTCTTTGGAGGTAATGGTATCGTTGGTGCACAGATTCCGATCGGAACCGGAATTGCCTTTGCGGAGAAATACAAAGGAACAGATAACCTCTGTGTTACTATGTTTGGTGATGGTGCAGCTCGTCAAGGTGCATTATACGAGTCATTCAACATGGCGATGACCTGGAAGCTCCCGGTGCTCTATATTTGTGAAAATAATCAATACGCGATGGGTACTTCTGTTGAGCGTACTAGTAATGTAAAAGACTTGTACAAAATTGGAAGTGCTTTTGATATGCCTAGCGAAGCTGTAGATGGCATGCGTCCTGAAGAGGTTCATGATGCATTGACCAGAGCCGCTGAACACATTCGTGCTGGAAACGGTCCTTATTACCTTGAGATCAAAACTTATCGTTATAAAGGCCACTCTGTTTCTGACCCTGCGAAATATCGTACTAAAGAAGAGTTGCAAGAATATAAAGATCAAGATCCCGTAAAAATGACGGAAGCAAAGATCTTAGAAGATAAGATTGCAACAAAAGAAGAAATTGATGCAATTAAGGATGCTATCAAAAAAGAGATTGAAGAAGCTGTAAAATTTGCGGAAGAATCTCCATTACCTGATGCAAGTGAGTTGTATACAGATAACTACTTACAGGAAGATTATCCTTTCTTAACGTAATTGGAACTAATCGCTCCACAGACAGGAGCGAACCGCTATAAAAAAAGAGGGCTGTACGATCCAATCGTACAGCCTTTTTATATAAATGAAGATAGGATAGTCAAAAAGATAACCCTGATTATTAATAAAATCAGGGTTATGGTTGTTTATCATTGCTTAGTATGAAACGAAATTTATGATTGCTTTGCTTTAGTGCTTGCTTATCGAAAGATTAATTTTTTAATTCAATGCGCTGCTTTATTGAAGCACCTACCCCTTCACTTTCTGGTTCCATGATCATTGGTAAATCCCCGTCCGTTATTATGATCTTGGCATTCGGAGATTTGGCCAGTTCCTGAAATGCTTCAATAGACTTGAACTGTAGAATCTTTGCATCTAAGCCTTCTGCTATGATTAATTGAGCATCGCGTATGCCCTCTGCTTCAATTCGCTTCTGATCCGCACGTCTCCTCTCCTGTTCTAGAACAAACTCCATTTGTTGGGCTTGTTGTTCTGCTTCCAACTTAGCTTCAATTGCTGTAGCTAAACTTCTTGGTAACTTAATACTCTTTAATAAGACCGCTTCTACTTCGATTGCTTTACCATCCAAAAGGCTCATCATTTGGTCTCGTATAGCTTTTTCAATTGTCGAACGCTCGCCAGTGTGCATATCTTTGGCATAGAATCTGGAAGTTACGTCTGCTACCGCTGATCTAAATACTGGTAAAATAATATTCCGCTCAAAGTCAGGTCCGATATTCCGTAACAGATCAGGAGCTTTTCTTCCATCTATATTATAGAGTATAGAAACTTCGCTCATTATGGTAAGTCCTTCTTTCGATGGTATACTCAAGCCCACCTCTAAGTTTTCGGTTTGAGTTGATATCTTAATAATCCGGCT
>JAHDHW010000248.1:3614-5875 GCA_020631105.1 Saprospiraceae bacterium
TTAAATGCTCCCATTCGGTCAAAGCACGTATCCGAAGGATAGACCAGCGAATAACAAAAAGTAAACCTTGTCTATTTTTTTGGGCGAAAAACAGCATTGAACTAAAACTTTCACTATTTTTGCGTGACTTTTGAAAAACCGAACTCTTTTTTACAAGCGTGGTTCATACAATCAATAGAAAAAATGGCCCGTTAACTTAAAATCTAATAATGGCAAGAAGACGTAATAAAAAGCAACAAGAAGAAACACTAGTAGATCTAGTAGAAGCCAAAGAACAGGCACAAGATTACCTTGGTGATAATTCATCTCTTATCATCGGTGGTTTGGTAGCTCTATTAGTAATTGTGGGTGGTTATTTTGCTTACCAACAATTTGTAAGCAAACCGAATGAGGTTGCGGCTCAGGAATCATTGCGCTTTGCTCAAGATCAATTTGCACGTGATTCGTTTGCACTAGCATTGGATAACCCTGGCGGTGGCAACCCTGGATTCCTGGATATTATAGATGAATACGGAAGTACTCCTGCTGGGAATACAGCATTATACTATGCTGGAATCTCTTACCTAAATCTTGGAAACTTTCAGGCAGCTATTGATTACCTAAAAGATTTCAATGCAGAAGGCACCTTGACGCCGATCACTAAATATGGTGCTTTAGGTGATGCGTATAGCGAACTTAATCAGTTTGATGATGCGATCAGCAATTATAAAAAGGCAATCAGCAGTGGAGAAAATGAGGCCTTAGTGACTTATTACATGAAGAAACTTGGTCTACTTTACGAAAAACAAGGTGATGTTGCAGGAGCAATGTCAATGTTTGAAGATATTAAAGCCCAGTATCCGGAAAGCATTATTGCTAACGATATTGATAAATATATCTCGAGAGTGGCGGCAATGCAATAAGCATAATCACTCCAAAACAAAAAAAGGTAGGATCGAAACAGATTCTACCTTTTTTTGTTTCTTGTAGGTAAAGAACGTATCATATCCTAAATTAACAGGACGATGATGTATCATTAAATCCAGGAATGGAACTAAACCTCCATT
This sequence comes from Saprospiraceae bacterium, assembly GCA_020631105.1. Taxonomy (GTDB): domain Bacteria; phylum Bacteroidota; class Bacteroidia; order Chitinophagales; family Saprospiraceae; genus JAHDHW01. The sequence goes on from JAHDHW010000248.1 coordinate 4,661, forward strand.
ATTAAAATAAAAATCACCTATGGCCAGTGCATTAAAAAATTTATCCAGTTATGATGAGAATAGTATTCCTGATGCGACTGATCTTCATTTTGGAATTGTAGTATCCGATTGGAATTCGGAAATCACCCATGCCCTGTATGAAGCTTGTTTTGACACTTTGGTAAAGCATGGAGCTAAAGCAGAAAATATCACAACTGAACAAGTACCCGGAGCGTTTGAGCTTCCAGCAGGTGCAAAGATTATCGCTCAGGCAGAAAAAATGGATGCTGTCATTTGTTTAGGCTGTGTCATCAAAGGCGAGACCAATCATAACGAATACATTAACAACGCAGTCGCAATAGCATTAGCTAATCTTAGCATTGCTTCCAGCAAACCTTTTATCTTTGGTGTATTAACCCCTAACGATGAGCAACAAGCGAAAGATCGTTCTGGCGGAAAACACGGCAACAAAGGTGTTGAAGCTGCTACTACCGCTATTCGTATGGCAGCAATGAAGAAAAAATACGGGAACAGTAAATCAAAAATTGGGTTTTAATGCGTCTAAAAGTAATTAATACTGGTCTACTTAAGCTTGACGGCGGTGCTATGTTTGGTGTAGTACCTAAAAATATGTGGAAGAAACTTAATCCACCTGATGACAATAACATGTGCACCTGGGCCATGCGTTGTTTGCTCATAGAGCAAGAAAACCGCTTAATCCTTGTGGATACAGGTATTGGAGACAAGCAGGATGAAAAGTTTCGCGCTCATTTTGAGCCACACGGACCAGATTCCTTATTGCAATCACTCGCTAATGAAGGCTATGAGCCTGAAGACATCACGGATGTTTTTCTGACGCACCTGCATTTTGACCATTGCGGCGGAGCTGTCAAACGTGATGAAGAGGGCCAATTGGTCCCTACCTTTCCAAATGCAGTATACTGGAGTAATCAAAAGCATTTGGATTGGGCCTTAAGTCCAAATCCAAGAGAGAGAGCTAGTTTTTTAAAAGAAAATATAGTCCCCCTACAAGAAGCCGGCGTACTCAAATTAGTAGAAGAAGACCAGCAGGATTTGTTTTCTGGTATTGATATCCGTTTTGTTTATGGTCATACAGAGGCCATGATGACACTTTATATCCGGACAGATGACTTTACTTTAATTTATTGTGCTGATGTAATCCCTTCTTCTTATCATGTTGGACTTCCTTATGTGATGAGTTACGATGTTCGTCCT
>JAHDHW010000044.1 GCA_020631105.1 Saprospiraceae bacterium
CATGTAAAGTTATTAATCAATTTTAAAATCAGAATTCAAAAAATATCAGAATGGAAATCTCCTCAGCTTACTGGCATGAACTCACAAAACAAACCATTTTCATCAGCGCTTTGCTTGGAGGTTTTTCTCTTAATGTTGTTGTGGCTTTATTAAGAAGAAAACGGAATGACCGGATTTATAATAATATTTTCCGATCCGGCATTATTGCTACAGCCTCCTTTCTCATTTCAATTTTCTCAATGACCAATATTTACATGCTTACAGCTGAAAGCTCTCCTCTTAAATACAACCCTTCAAAAATTAATTTACTCAGTTTAATTGGCACCTCTACCTTATTTTTAGGTATTATTGCCTTATTGATAATTATCTCTTTGTCAGGTTGGACGAAATCAAAAGGAATGGGCATATTCACAAGTATAATTGGTATACTTTCTTTTTTCTTCATCATGTTTACGCTAGTTTAATTTGGATTACTTATTCTAAAGTTATGGCCTCTTACAAAAACATCCTTACACTGCTTTCCTTTTGTATTTCAACCGCAATACTGGGACAGTCCAATCTGAATGAATCCTGTGTTTGGAAAGTCAAGGAACTCAAATACGACATCTTGTACTATTTCAATTTTGATTATGAAGATTACATTTCCCAGGATACCATAATTGACAATCTTAGCTACCACAAAGTCTATCGAAGAGGAACGGTCTACAATCTAATGACCATGACCAACGATACCCTTTTTACTTCGGAAATAGATGAATACAAAGGTGCAATCCGGGAGGATGATCGTATCTGGTATTGGATAGAAAAAGATTCACTAAGTCCTATTCAATTGTATGACTTCAATGTTCAGGCAGGTGATACGGTTCAATTGCTGAACTCAGACCTTAAATTTGAATTAACCCTCACCGATAGTATTTTTATTAATAATGATTATAAAAAAGTATTTCAGTTAGCGGACTTACCAATCTTACTTATTGAAGATATCGGATGGAATACCGGACTACTTAATTCAGTGAGTGATTTCTTGAACCTATTTTCTTTTAGTTATCTCCAGTGTTATAATAATAATGATGAAAATTATAATCCGGACTTATCGATTTTGGAATCTGCTTTTAATATCACACTAGAAGACGTTGAAGAATGCGAAAATGAAAGCACCGTCTCCAATGACTACCTTTTCAAAGAAATCATCACCGTATACCCTAACCCTTTTCAATCAATAATTCATTTTGATGCGCCTGACGAAATCGAGTCCCTTTCCATATTAAATACAAAAGGTGAAGTGGTTTACGCTACGGTTGAAGTCAATGGCAGTATTGATTTAACTTCATTAGCCAGTGGGATTTATTTTCTAAACTTCCGATCAAACGGAAAGACTTATTATCAGAAAGTCATAAAGGCAGCACCCTAATTTCCTCTTTCATGACAACACAAGAACAAGCGTTTTGGAAAGCTAGCGAACAGTTCGTTGAAGAGGCAAAGACCAATCAGGATATTATTGGCATAATCATCTGCGGCTCACTTGTCAATGGAGTACTTCACAAAAATTCGGACATCGACATTGTCCTTATTTCAAAACCAAGCTGTGATTACAGAGAACGCGGGAACACCTGGATCAAGGGTATAGAAATAGAATATTTCATGAACCCTCCACAACAAATCCGAAAGTATTTTGAATTAGAAATGAATAGCCCTCATACTGCAAATATGTTGGCTACAGGCAAATTAGTTTTTCAAAAAGATGAGGCTGTTCAACAACTCATTATAGAAGCAAAGGAAATCCTTCAGCAAGGGCCAAGCGAAATAAAAGTATTCGAAATTGAGTTAGCGAAGTATTTTCTGGATGACAAATTAAAGGACTTCGATGATATCATTAATACGCAGGATGAAACGGCAAAACAACTCATCAAATTTGAAATCCTGAATTTTTGCATTAATACTTTTTGTAAGAAACATAAAATATGGAGGGCAAAGGATAAAAACCTCCAAAAGCAATTAGCCCAGATTGACCAGAGGTTTGCTGATTTACTTAACTTGGGTATCACTCAGAAATGGGAGCCAGATTTTTTTCAGAATTACAAAAAAGAACTAACCCGTTCCTTATTCGGCCCTAGAGAAAAAGAATGGAAATTAAGATCAGCACTTGGTTTATAAGTGACGGAACAAAATTATTATATCAATTTTTTAGGCTTACTACTAAAGCGCCTACCTCCAATTTACAGTTATAAAGCGCTTATTCTTTTTAAAGCTATCCGGAATATGACTGTTAATAGATCGCCGCAACTCTACTAATAATTGTTCCTTTGTAAAGTTCTTGTGTACAGCCAAACTAATCTCTCGAACAGGTTGAGGCTCCGAAAATCGTACTACATTCCTTTTTTCTTCCTTCGGTAAATACGATAGCTCGGGAATCAAGGTATAGCCAGAAGATTGTTGAATCATCCGTTTTAGCGTTTCTATGGAGCCTCCTTCAATATGAAAGTTTCTGGATTTACCTAATTCATCAAATTGGCATACATTCAGCGTTTGATTTCTAAAACAATGCCCCTGCCCTAATATCCAAAGGCCTTCCGGCTTTAAATCTTTAGTCGTGATTTTCCCCTTCTTCTTTAGGATTGGATTTTCCTCATTCGAATAAATCAAAAAGGGTTCATAGAATAAAGGCACTTCCCTGATATTAGCTTCATCTAATGGCGTTGCCAATAAGCCAATATCTATTAAATCATTTTCCAGGCCTTCAATTATCGCAGCACTCTGCATTTCCATTACTTCAAGCCTGGTCTCTGGAAATTGCGCTGCAAAATCACTCAAAAACCGAGGTAACAGGTATGGAGCAAGAGTTGGTATAACCCCTACCTTGAAGGTACCTTCCAGATTATTCAGATCATCATTAACCAATCCTTTCAGTTGATTGATATCTCTCAGTATTTGTCGAGCTTTTAATATAAACACTTCCCCTAGTGGCGTAGGTTTGATCGGTTTACTCGTTCGGTCAAAAAGTAAGACGGAAATCTGATCCTCCAGTTTCTTAACTTGCAGTGTTAGTGTAGGTTGTGCAACATGACAGCTCTGTGCCGCTTTCACAAAGTGACGATAATTATCAAGGGCCACCACATATTGTAGCTGCTGTAAAGTCATCTTATTTATTTTATAAATAAAGGTAATACAATTATCTATTTGTTAAATACAATTTAGAACGATATCTTCGCGACATATAACGATTATTAAAAATAAATTCTCTTAAAGCATGCATGATTCTAACGAAAACAATGAAGCTGGTAAATGCCCTTTTGGTCATGGTAACGGAAGAGTACCTACCAAAGCAACCAGAAACAAAGATTGGTGGCCAAACCAACTCGAACTGAATATTCTACGTCAGCATTCGGCACTTTCTAATCCTATGATGCCGGATTTCGATTACAAAGAAGCTTTCAAAGCACTGGATTTAGAAGCGGTAAAAAAAGACCTCACCGAATTGATGACGGACTCTCAGGAATGGTGGCCAGCTGATTATGGCCATTATGGACCATTTATGATCCGTATGGCATGGCACAGTGCGGGTACTTACCGTACTTCAGACGGACGAGGTGGTGCTTGTGCAGGTACGCAAAGATTTGCACCTTTAAATAGCTGGCCGGATAATGCTAACCTTGATAAAGCAAGATTACTCCTTTGGCCAGTGAAAAAGAAATATGGAAACAGCATTTCCTGGGCGGATTTAATGATCCTTGCGGGTAACATCGCACTGGAGTCAATGGGCTTTAAAACCTTTGGATTCGCTGGAGGACGAGAAGACATCTGGGAGCCAGAAGAAGAAATCTACTGGGGAAGTGAAAAAGAATGGTTAGGCGATAAAAGATATAAAGGAGAGCGTGAACTAGAACAACCTCTTGCCGCTGTGCAAATGGGATTGATCTACGTTAATCCGGAAGGACCAAACGGTAATCCTGATCCTCTTGCTTCTGCTAAAGACATCAGAGATACATTTGGACGTATGGCCATGAATGATGAAGAAACTGTAGCGCTAATCGCGGGTGGCCATACATTCGGTAAAACGCACGGTGCAGCTGATCCTGATAAATATGTTGCAGCTGAACCAGCAGCAGCAAATATTGAGGAACTAAGCATGGGATGGAAAAATACCTTCGGTACTGGTAATGCAGGAGACACCATTACCAGTGGTCTGGAAGGTGCCTGGACAACTACGCCAGCAAAATGGAGTCATAACTACTTTGAAAACCTATTTGGATATGAGTGGGAATTGACGAAAAGTCCGGCCGGTGCAAATCAATGGATTCCAAAGAATGGTGGCGGTGCAGGAACAGTACCTGATGCGCACGATCCTTCTAAAAGTCATACTCCGGTAATGCTTACTACAGACTTAGCACTGAGAGTAGATCCTGCATATGAAAAAATATCTCGACGTTTCCATGAGAACCCGGATGAGTTCGCAGATGCTTTTGCCAGAGCTTGGTTCAAATTGACGCATAGAGATATGGGACCTAAAGAAAGATACCTTGGAGCGGATGTACCAAAAGAAGATCTTATCTGGCAGGATCCAATTCCAGCGCTTAATCATGAGGTAGTTTCAGCGGATGATATCAGCGAATTAAAAGGAAAAATCCTTAGTGCTGGACTATCGGTATCAGAGTTAGTTTCTACCGCCTGGGCTTCTGCTTCAACCTATAGAGATTCAGATAAGCGTGGTGGAGCGAATGGCGCAAGAATCCGATTAACTCCGCAAAAATACTGGGCAGTCAATAACCCTCAACAACTTGGAAAAGTACTTGATGCTCTTGAAAAAATCCAGGGTGAATTCAATGCTTCAAAAGATGGTGGCGTAAAAATTTCTATGGCAGACTTAATTGTGCTTGGAGGCGCTGCTGCTATTGAAAAAGCAATCAGCAATGCTGGTCACAGCTTTGAGGTACCATTCACTCCTGGGAGAATGGATGCAAGTCAGGAACAAACAGATGTTGACTCTTTCGCAGTACTAGAGCCTACAACTGATGCCTTTAGAAATCACTATACGAAAAGAGATCAGGTATCTCCAGAAGAAATGATGATTGACAAAGCTCAGCTAATGACGCTTACTGCACCAGAAATGACTGTTTTATTTGGTGGATTAAGAGCATTAAACATCAATACCGATGGATCATCTAACGGTGTTTTCACCAACAAGGCGGATACCCTTAGTAATGACTACTTCGTCAATTTACTAGATTTAAATACTAAATGGCAATCAGTTTCAGATGCTGACAACTTATTCCACGGCTACGACAGATCAACAAATGATCTGAAATGGACCGGAACGCGAGTAGACCTTATCTTTGGATCTAACTCTGAACTAAGAGCGATCGCTGAGGTATTTGCCGTAGATGGTAATCAAGAGTACTTTATCAAGCAATTCGTTAAGACTTGGCATAAAGTAATGAACCTTGATCGCTTCGAAGCTTAAGTAATAGATAGTATACAAGTATACTTTGATGAATATTTTAAATGCGGAACGATTACGTTCCGCATTTTTTATTTCACCTCCACCATAATAAGTAAACCAGCTTAAGGAACCTATCCCAAATAGAAATTGTAATTTAAATTATGAAAAACGTATTACTTGATCTGGGCGGCGTAGTGTTTAACTCCACAGGTTTATCAAATGAAAAAATCGACTGGAAGATCATTTCACAATTGAATCACAAATATGGTCACCAATTGAATATCGGCGAAATCTCCGCCCAACCATTCCTTGATGAATACAACCAGCTTACCAGTCAGGAGCTAATACTTGCTGATTTTCTGCAAAGCATTTTCGACACCTTAGAGTTTAATAGCCAACTCATCAGTTTTCTTTCAGAAAGAGCACACATTTATATTCTCAGTGATAATTATCGAGAAAATATCGCATACATCTCCAAGCGATACAAGTTCGCAACATGGTCCAAAAAACAATTTTATTCGTATGATTTTAAACTAACAAAATACCAGGGGACAAAAATATTCGAATTGGTTTTACAGAACCTAGATATTAAAGCAAGTGATTTAATTTTTATTGATGACAGTCCTGAAAAAATCAAATTCGCGCAGCAATGCGGAATTCCATCCATTATCTATAAAAACAATCAACAACTCTTTAAAGCATTCCCACACTAACTCACTTACCCACTTACCCACTAACTAACTCATTAACTCGCCCACTCCCATCCCACCACTCTCTTTTATTCAATTTCATTACACATAAAAGTAACTTTTGGCTATCTTTCGCCACATGAGTAAATTCGAAATTCGAACGGTGGATGTAGTCCAATACTTAAAGCCATTAAGAGAAGGTGGTTCGCTCCCTGCGATTGTGCAGGCGGATGATGAGTTTCTTTATGTATTGAAATTCAGAGGTGCCGGACAAGGTAAAAAAGCACTTGTCGCCGAATTAATAGGTGGCCTACTCGCCAAGGCAATCGGGTTAAAGATTCCGGAATTAGTCTTTATGAATCTGGATGATTCCTTTAGCAAAACCGAACCAGATGAAGAGATCCAGGATTTACTCAAATTCAGCGTCGGACTCAACCTGGGATTGCATTTTCTTTCTGGTGCTATCACCTATGACCCTTTAGTTTCGATCGCCGATTCGCTATCCGCCTCAAAAGTTGTTTTGCTAGATAGTATCATCACCAATATAGATCGAACGGCCAAAAACACGAACCTTTTAAACTGGAACAGAGAACTTTGGCTCATTGACCATGGCGCCAGCTTGTACTTCCATCATAACTGGAAAAGCTGGGAATCACACCTTTCACGGACTTTCCCAAATATAAAGGATCATGTATTATTAGAACGGGCAGACCATCTGGAGGAAGCTGCCCAGCAGATCAAAGCAGCCGTTGATGAAGACACCATAAAGGAAATAGTAAACCTTATTCCGGAAGACTGGTTATTGGAAGCCTCCAACACTTTGCCCCCCAATGAAAAAAGAGATGCATATATCGCATTCCTCAACAGCCGTATCGAAAAAATTGATTTACTAGCAAAAGAGGCCGCGGATGCAAAATAGAGAAACTTACGAATACGCAGTCATCAGGCTAGTGCCTAAGGTAGAGCGAGAGGAGTTTCTCAACGTTGGAGTGATTCTGTTCTCCAAAAGAAAAAAATACCTGGGCATCAAATATAAAGTTGATGAAGAACGCATCAAGGCTTTTGCGGAAGATGTAGATATTGATATCGTCCGGAAACATCTAGAAGCCTGGGAAATGGTTTGTCAGGGTACTCCGCAAGGTGGTACGATCGGACAATTTGAATTGCCGTCCAGGTTTCGTTGGCTAGTTGCCTCCAGAAGCACCATTATCCAAAGTTCAAGAACCCACCCAGGACTTTGTACTGATCCGGAAGCAGTGCTCCAAAAGCTTTTCGCCAGATATGTCCTCTAAAATGCGGTCTACCCCATCAATGAACACCTCGTTTCAATTTTTAGACACCTGCTGCAAATTGTATCTTTAAAGGTTTAATACTCCATTTGTCAAGCCTGCTTTGATATTTTCCTTTTTATTCGCGGGTATTTCAGGCGCTGAATCAAACAAACCCCGGATTAAACCTTTTAAATTACATAAACAACCAGTATTTCTACTACATTAATCTCTTGATTAAAATGATCTTTGCATTGCTGAATAACGCTGATTACAAAATCATTCAAAAATCAAAGTCTATATGAAAGCTATTGGTTATAAAGAGAATCTCCCAATCGATGATATACAATCTTTACAGGATATCGAATTAGATAAACCATCTGCAAGAGGAAAAGACATCTTAGTAGAAATAAAAGCAATCTCTGTTAATCCGGTCGACTTCAAGATCAGACAAGGCATGGCTCCTGAGTCCGATCAATGGAAAGTAATTGGCTGGGATGCTACTGGTATCGTGAAGGAAATTGGAGAAGAGGTTACTTTATTCAAACCGGGAGATGAAGTATGGTACGCTGGTGACTTGATGCGCCCCGGAAGTAATGCACAGTTCCAGTTAGTTGATGAAAGAATAGTTGGCTTCAAACCAAAAAGCCTGGGCTTCGGAGATGCAGCCGCTTTACCACTTACCAGCTTAACGGCCTGGGAACTCCTTTTCGATCGAATGGATGTTGACAAAGACGCCCCCAACAAAAGTATATTAGTCATTGGAGCGGCAGGAGGTGTTGGATCAATCCTGGTTCAGCTTGTCAAAAAGCTAACTAAACTCAAACTTATCGGCACCGCTTCGAGAGAAGAAACTTCTGCTTGGCTTAAAGAATTGGGCGCCGACCATGTGGTTAACCATCGAAACAAGCTTAGCGAAGAATTTTCAAAGCACAATCTGCCAGAAGCAAATTATATAATCAGTTTAAATGCTACCGAACAGCATAAGGAGGAAATCGAAAAAATCATAAAACCACAAGGCAAATTCGGCTTCATCGACGACCCAAAAGAATTTAATGTTATGCCTTTCAAACGAAAAGCAGTCTCCACTCATATCGAATTGATGTTTACCCGTTCTATGTTTCAAACACCTGACATGATTGAGCAACACAACATCTTAAACGAGGTTGCCAAGCTAATCGATCAAGGTGTAATTAAAACTACGGTTGGAGATCACTTCGGCAAGATCAATGCAGCAAACCTGAGAAAAGCACATGCATTATTAGAATCAGGAAAAGCAAAAGGCAAAATTGTACTAGAAGAATTTTAAGCCTTAGATTTTCAGAAACAACTGCTTGTTCTTTTTACTGACCTAGTGATTGTATAATCTCAACAACAAGTTTGCTAAGCATCTTATTTAACCAAAATAAATAATTTTGAATTTACTAAAAACCATTTCCATTCTCTTTCTACTTTTTATACTTTACAGTTGTGATACACAACAAACGAATACATCTGATTCCCAGATAGTCATTCAGGAATCTTCAAGCAATAAAATAAAAAGGGCCGCAGATCTTAATTGGGAAAAACTAAATCCTGCCCGTGGTGACAAAAGTCCTCAAGCCGCAGATATTTGGGGAGATAGAAAAAAGGATGAACCCACTGGTTTTCTGGTAAAATTCGTAGATGGTTTTTCCTCTCCTCCTCACATTCACAACGTTACTTATCGAGCGGTAGTAATAAGTGGACTGGTACACAATGATGACCCTAGTGCTGAAAAAATGTGGATGCCTGCTGGTTCTTTCTGGACCCAGCCCGCAGGAGAATCACATATAACCGCTGCAAAAGGAAAAGAAAATATTGCATATGTTGAAATTGACAAAGGTCCTTATTTAGTAGAACCTATTGAAAACGCATTTGATAAAGGTGAGAGACCAGTCAACATGGATAAATCAAACCTCCTATGGTTGGACGCCTCTAGCACCTCCTATATTGCTGATGGATTTAAAGTTAGTCCTGAAGTTTCCTTTTTGTGGGGTGATCTTACAAGTAACAAACTCAATGGATCGTTTGTAAAACTCCCAGCTGACTTCGATGGCTCAATTGTGAACAAAGGTTCAGTTTTCAATGCAATCGTTATCGAAGGACAGGTATCTTATAACTTAGTCAAAAATCAAAATGCAACAGATTTGGCCCCCGGGAGTCTATTCACTTCGGAAGAGTCATCGCTTCATCAATTATCAACCAAAGAAGAAAGCATAATTTATGTCCGAACAAATGGCCCATTTAATGTCCAACCAAATTATGCTAAATAATTCAATGCTTTCAACAAATGAATAGTTTCGAACCCATAAATAAAGGATTCAATCAGGTATTCCGGTACGGCAAACTAAGTGTTGGTGTTGTCGTTCCAATTGAGCAATACTCAACAGGGCCTGTACCAGCGATGAAGCATCATCTGGAACGAGTACAGTTGGCAGAGCAACTTGGTTTTAAGGCAATTTGGGTAAGAGATGTTCCCTTTAATGTTCCCGCTTTTGGAGATGCCGGACAAACCTATGATCCCTTTACTTATCTTGGATTCCTGGCTGCTCAGACTTCTGAGATTGGGCTCGGAATTGCCAGTATTGCGCTTCCATTGCATCATCCGGTTCATGTGGCAAAATCCGTAGCGACCATTGATCAACTCTCCAATGGAAGATTGATCATGGGCGTAGCCTCAGGGGATAGATATGAAGAATACCCTGGTATGGCCATTGAGTATGAAAGCAGAGGAAAATTATTTAGAGATGCCTTTGAATACATTCGGGCAGCTCAGGAAGATTTTCCAATTTTAGAAGATAATCATTTTGGAAAGTTAAATGGCCAGGCTGATATTTTACCCAAGCCAAGTGCTTATAAAATACCAATGCTTTTAACCGGCTACAGCCGACAATCATTGGACTGGAATGCTGAACATTCAGATGGATGGATGTATTATCCCAGAGATCTCTATCAGCAGCAAAACACCATTGCCCAATGGAGAACCTTAATTGCTAAAACGAGTACTTTCTCAAAACCATTCCTACAGCCGCTCTATATTGATTTACAAGAGGATGAGAATTTCAAACCTCAACTAATCCATCTTGGGTTTCGAATCGGAGCAAAATATCTAGTGGAATACTTACATCATTTAGAAGAAATCGGGGTCAATCATATTGCCTTAAATTTAAGGTTCAACACAAACAACATTGAACAAACACTTGAACAGTTAGCCGCTAAGGTGCTACCTCATTTTCATAAAACACAAGAAGCAAAAACAACATCATGAATAAAACAATCATCATCACAGGAAGTACAGATGGCATCGGAAAATTGGCGGCCATCAAATTAGCAAAAGATGGTCATCATGTTTATATACACGGTAGAAATCAAGAGAAATTAGGTAAAGTGATTGCAGAGATCAAAAGCCTTAGCAGTAATGAAAACATTGACGGATTTATCGCAGATTTTTCTAACCTGGAAGCCGTCAAAACTATGTCAGATGACATAAAAAATAAACTTTCAAAGATAGATATCCTTATCAATAATGCAGGAGTCTTTCAAAGTGCAATATTAAAAAACAAAGAGGGATTAGATTTACGATTTGTGGTAAATTACCTTGCTCCTTACCTGCTGACTCAGCAGTTGATTCCACTATTAGAGGCAGGGACAAATCCAAGAATTATAAATCTAAGCTCAGCTGCTCAAGCTTCCGTATCCATGGATGCTCTAACTGGCCGAACTGAAATATCTAATCAAGCAAGTTATGCACAAAGTAAATTAGCATTGACGATGTGGAGTTTTCACTTAGCAAAGACACAAGCCGCTATAGAAGTTATCCCGGTCAATCCTGGTTCTTTATTAAATACCCGAATGGTTCGGGAAGCTTATGGAAAGTTCTGGTCTTCGGCTGATAAAGGAGCCAATATTCTATATGACTTAGCAGTCTCTGAGCAGCACAAAGGGAAAAACGGTGAATACTTTGACAACGATCAGGGGAATTATAGCAAGGCGCACTCGGATGCTTATAACACCACTATAATTAACGAATTATTAGAAAGCACTAAAGAAATAATAAACCTCTAGGCTAATATATTTGTTACTTTTGAGTAGAAGGACGTTTTGTTTATTAAAGCTATTATATTGCTTATGCGCTTCCCTACTCTTTTTCTTTGTTTGCTATTTTGTCAACTAAGCTTTGCGCAAAACTTAGTTCCAAATCCTTCTTTTGAAGAATTAAGAAACCTTCCCGTAAAGAAAAACAAGAATAACTATTTCCGCTACGAACCAAGAAGTGGATTTATACCTTATAAAATCAATCTTGAGAGCTGGCTTGCGGCATCAATCACAACGCCAGATCTCAGGATACATTCTCCAGCGAATTATAATGAATGCAAAAGGAAATTTAAAGTCTGCGATATTCCCAGAACAGGAGAAAACGCAGTGGGTATTATTACCTTCCAGATCAACTCGAAAGTAGAAACGTACAGAGAATACCTTCAGATTAAATTAAAGGAACCCTTAAACATGAACGATACCGTTTATGTAGAACTTTGGGTTGCAAAAGAAAGAGAAGCTAAACTAGTTTCGAATAACATCGGTGTTCATTTTGCGATGAAAAGAACGCAAAAGAAAACCAAGGGCGTAATTGATCTTGTTCCGCATATTAACATTGATACCTTAATCAACGAAGACAAGCAACATTGGGTCAGGCTATATGGAAGTTTCGTTCCGGACAAACCCTACAAGTATGTGATGATCGGTAATTTTTTTGACAACGATCATACCGAAGTTAAAACCTACAAAAAATTTAATGGCTCTCCATGGACACCTTCCTATGCATATTATCTGATTGATGATGTCCGGGTCTGGCAAAATACACCAAAGCCAGAACCATTAGTTTTCGATAATAAACTTATCGAAGCAAATACCCCCATTGAATTAAAAAATATTGTCTTCGACTTCGACAAATATGACCTTAAAGAGAAATCTATCCTCGAATTGGAAAAACTAACCAGCTTCCTTCATGATAATCCGAAGGTAAATATCGAAATCCACGGTCATACAGATGCGGAAGGTAGTGATGATTACAACGTTAACCTATCCGATGCAAGAGCAAAAGCAGTATATCTCTATCTGGTTCAAAACGGAATCGATAGTAACAGAATGCAATACAAAGGCTTTGGAGAAGCTATCCCAAGAACAAGTAATACTTCCGAAGAAAACAGGGCTAAAAACAGAAGAGTCGAATTCATCATTCTCGATGATTCCTCTAATCAGATCAAAACTTCTTTTTAATAAAAAAGTCTGACATACTTCTGATATCTTTTTTCTATTTTTAGAAAATGGATAGAAGACAATTTATTAAAAATGCAAGTGTAATCGGAGGCACTGCAATATTACCACTCTCTTGTTTCTCACCGATGGAGGAACCAAAATTCAAAATGGGTTATCAACTCTTTTCCATTCGAGACGAAATGGCAAAGGACCCAATCGCAACGTTAAAAGCCCTAAAACAAATGGGCTATCAGGATTTTGAATTATATGGCTTTGATGAAGCCGCCGGAACCTTCTATGGTTTCAAAGCTGCAGAATTCAAAAACATCCTGGACGATTTAGAACTAACCGTTACTAGCGGACATTATGGCTTCGCACCTTACCTTGATAAAACAGATGATGAACTTAAACGGTATGTTGATCAATGTATAACTGGGGCAAAAGCTATCAATAGCAATTACATTACCTGGCCCTGGATCGCACCAGAGCAAAGGAATATCGAGACCTACAAACGTATGCCTCAAAAACTCAATCTGATCGGTGAACAGGTAACTAAAGCAGGCCTTGGTTTTGCCTATCATAACCACGGTTTTGAATTTGAGGATCATAATGGTCAGAATGCTTATGACATCATCATGAGCGAAACAGATCCCGATTATGTCAAACTTCAAATCGACATGTACTGGGTCATGCACTCTTCCAATAAGACACCTAAAGAATATGTCGAAATGCACCCCGGTCGATTTGTAATGTGGCACATTAAAGATATGGACAAAGTAACTCGTGATTACACTGAACTAGGCAACGGCTCTATTGATTATCATCAGGTACTACCCGACCCTGTCAGGTCAGGACTAGAGTTTTTCTATATCGAACAAGGAGGCAATTTCGCAAGCAACTCCATGAAAAGTGCCCAGGATAGTGCGAAATATTTTAAAAGTGACTTACAGCAATATCTATAACCACATAAACCACCTTATGTTAGACCGAAGAAAGTTTCTAAAAAAAGCAGCGACCGGAGCCGCCACAATTGGGCTTACCTCCTCCGTACTCACCAATTGTTTCTCTCAAAAAAACAAAGATAAAATTGGGGTCGCTCTAGTTGGACTTGGATACTATAGCACGGACCTCTTGGCTCCAGCGCTTCAACTTACGGAACACTGTTACCTCGCGGGTATCGTTACAGGTTCACCAGAGAAGGCGAAAAAATGGCAATCGCAACATAACATCCCGGATAAGAATGTCTACAACTACGATAACTTTGAAAGCATCGCTGATAATGATGAGATTGATGTTGTCTATATCGTTCTTCCTCCTTTTATGCATAAGGAATACGTGATCAAAGCAGCCAATGCTGGCAAGCATGTATGGTGCGAAAAACCAATGGCCATGACCGCAGCCGAATGCGAAGCAATGATCAAAGCATGTAAAGACAATAAGCGACAACTCACTATTGGTTATCGTATGCAGCATGAACCGAATACACAAGAGATCATTCGCTTTGGCAAAGAAAAAACCTATGGTAAAGTTCAACTCATTTCAGCTGCTGCAGGCTTTAGTAATGGATGGGAGAAATGGACCGACCATTGGAAGCTCGAGCAAGACAAAGGTGGTGGTGCCATGTATGATATGGGGGTCTATTGCCTAAATGCTGCACGATACGTTACGGGAGAAGAACCTATTGCAGTCTTTGCACAAGAGTTTAATGACGATCCTGTGAAATATCAAAAGGCAGATATGACCACTAATTTCCAGTTAGAGTTCCCCAGTGGTGCCGTTGCAAATTGCGCAACTAGCTTGGGCATGAATGTAAATTATCTAAACGTCACAGCCGCAAATGGCTTTTATAACCTTTCTCCATTTCAAGCTTACCGTGGCATCAAAGGGGTCACCAGTGATGGAGTACTGGACAAAGTAATCCCAAACCAACAAACCAAACAAATGGATGATAATGCATTAGCTATTTTGCATGATACCGAGGTACTCGTCCCTGGCGAAGAAGGACTAAAAGATATTCGGGTGGTAGAAGCCATTCAAAAATCAGCACGAGAAGGATGTCGAATTATTATTTAAATGTTACAAAAAACACCTCAATCATGATTCGAATAATACTCCTATTTCACCTAAGCTTACTGTTTGCATGTAATGCTAGCCCAGAAACAGAACAAGCTAATACTACTCCTGAAAACAAATGGGAAACCATTTTTAATGGGGAAAATCTGGAAGGATGGATCGTAAAGGTAAAAGGCCATCCGCTCAATGAAAACTTTGCAAATACCTTTAGGATAAACGATGGTATGCTCAGCATTCGCTACGACGGCTATGGCGATGATTTTGATGAGAGATTTGGAGCCATTTATTTTGGTAAAGAGCTTTCTAATTATCGTTTAAAACTAGACTATCGTTTCGTTGGAGAAACTGCGCCCGGTGCACCTGAATGGGGATACCGAGATAGCGGTGTTCAGTTTCATAGTCAGTCTCCAGCTTCTCTAAAACCTGATCAACCATTCCCTGTTTGCCTGGAGTATAATTTACATGGAGGAAACGGAACGGATGAAAGGCCTGTCGGAGCAATTTGTGCTAATGGAATGCTGGTCGAAGTCAATGGCAAACTAAATGAGTCCTATTGCACTCCTCCTACAATCAAAAAAACTTTTCATGGTGATCAATGGGTTACTTTAGAACTAGAGGTAAAAGATGGTGTCATCAAACACTTCGCCAATGGAGAAGAAATATTAAGTTATCAAAATCCCGTTTACAATAGTGAACATGAGCGTGGCAAAACCTTCATTATAGGGGATAAAAAATCTGTTAGTAGCGGTTATCTATCTTTCCAATCCAATAGTCATCCAATTGATTTTAGAAACATTCAATTATTAGAATTTTAAACCAATTTATTAGGCAGTAAAAACTTGGTGCATTAAGAAATAGAATTACAAAGAATGATTGTTGCCATTGATGTGTACTATAGAGCGCAAGACGCAAAAGCTGTAGCGGTTTGCTTTGACAACTGGGATGCTGAAAATATTATTCAAGTGAAGTCCTGCCTTGTCGACAACCTCCATCCATACATCCCCGGAGAATTCTATAAAAGAGAATTACCCTGCATAATCAGCGTACTCGATTTATTAAACAAGAGTGACATCAAAGTAATTATCGTAGATGGTTATGTCACCCTCAATAATGATGGAAAGCCAGGATTAGGAGCTTATCTATTTAAAGAACTTAGCGAATCTATTCCGGTAATTGGCGTGGCCAAAAGATCATTTCATCTCAATAGCAATGCAGTTGAAATAAGAAGAGGACAAAGCAATTCCCCGTTATTTATAACAAGCTTAGGCATTGATCTACAAGTAGCAGCGCAAAAAATCAAAACTATGAAAGGCAATTACAGAATGCCCAACATCCTAAAAATGGTAGACCAGGAAAGTAGAGTGTCTTAACTTCTTATGAACTAGCGCTAGTGTTTTATTATTTTTTCTCTGATGTACTACCCCTGATCCAATGCAGCTACTAGCATATAAATACCAGTATCCAGATCATTAAGATTTATCCTTACTTGCCTAGCATCAAGCCCACCCACACGCTTGACCACACTACCGTCAATAGCATAAATTGTATACGATTGAACAGTAAAGGTCTCTATCTTCAATACCAATTCATCTATTAGCAGATTAGGATAAGTTCTTCTTCCGACTTGAGCATTGCCCTTTGACCAGCACTACCCAAATAAGGATATAACTAGAGACAAGAGGCAGACGAAAAGTTTTAATCTTTCTCTTATTAAACGTGAAGTGATTATCTTCGGGTAGATTTTCGGAAATGTGATTATGATTTATTTAGATAAGTGCAAGTGCTTAAACATTCCAGAGATATTTAAAGTTATCCCCCTAATTTTAGGAGGGATCGTCTTATTTGTAGTTCTCATAGCAAGTAAGCCCCCTAGCGAAGTTTGCAATAATGCCATTGATGACGACGGTGACGGCTTGATTGACTATCAGGATGACGATTGTATTTGCGAATTTATCGAGCTTCGCTCTCTTATCCCCAACCCATCCTTTGAAGATAGATCCTGTTGCCCGGATCAGCATTATCGACTGGATTGCGCAGGGCCCTGGATACAAGCTTATGGCACCACTCCGGACTATATCCACAACTGTGGCTGGCTTGGTCCGGATGAAATTCCACCGCCTACTCCGTTTCCAGATGGTGATGGAATCATTGGATTTCTAAATGGCAGAGTACCGGATAATTTACCTGTCGAATACAACTGGAAAGAATATGCAGGTGTGTGCTTGCTAGGTACTATGGAAGCCGGTAAATCTTATCGCATTGAATATTCACTGGGATTCTCCAGTATCCTGCGTTCTCCTCCCCTTGAGTTGACACTTTACGGAACTGAAGATTGCGACAATTTCCCTTTTGGAGTAGGTACGCTCCTCCCCGGATGTCCAACCAATTTTCCAAATTGGGTAAGACTAGAGGGCAAATTAATGGAAGCTGATGAAACCGGACGTGGCTGGGTCAATGACTTTTTTGAATTCACTCCTGACATCAACGTTAACGCAATTGCAATTGGTCCTCCTTGCGAACTATTTGAAGGAAATATCGGTGAATACTATTTCTTGGATAACCTGATTATGGAAGAAACTTTCCTCTTCCAATTCCAGATCAATGCCTCAGGTGATGCTTGTGATGAGAGCCTTACCCTTTCTGTAGAATCTTTTGCAACCCTGGAATACCAATGGTTCAAAGATAGCATTGCACTCGTAGGTGAAACTTCCCCCGAGTTATTGGTGGCTTATGGTACCGGAAACTACCAAGTAAGAATGATTCAGGAAGACGGATGTCGTATGTCTCCTCCTTATTTTTTTGAGGAGCCAGAGATTTCAATGACCCGAGTTAATGCCACGATTTGCGAAGGAGACACTTATGAAGACGGAGATTTTAGCACCTCAGAAATTGGAAACTACCGATATACAATCCCTGCCTCATCTGGTTGCGATAGTATCATTAACCTGCGACTAAGCTATTGCAAATTTTACCTCCCAAATGTATTTTCTCCGAATGGAGATGGCGTTAACGACATTTTTAAAGTAGATGGGGAAGCCGCCCAAAGCGATCATTCTATTTTGATATTTGATCGTTGGGGCAATCAGGTCTTCGAAGGAAAAGAATGGGATGGTTATTCGAATGGAGAAATATCCCCGGATGGAGTTTATGTATATTTTGTAAAATTACATACAAGCACCGGCGACCAAATTCTTCATCAAGGTTCGATCACCTTGCTTAGATAATAATCTGGTCTTTTCACCTTTTCAATTAACATACGCTCCGCTTCAATAATCTATACTCCCCTTGTTTTTTAAATTCCCGGATAGATACCCCGGTGTATTTTTTAAAGGTTTTGGACAGGTGGCTAACGTCGGTAAAACTTAGTTCCTCCGCTATTTCGGTTAAAGTAAAATCAGAATTAAGTACCCTTATCTCTACCAGCTTTAGTTTAGCTTTTATAATGTATTCTCTTAAAGACATATTGACTTTCTTTTTAAAATACTCACTCAGGTAAGTGGGTGATAACAGAAAAGTTTTAGCCAATTGATCTACTTTCAATAATTGGGGTTCACCAATGTGTTCATTAATATAACTAAGCAATTTTGAGATTCGATCATCGTGGTGATTATCTAAAGCCTCCACCTCAAAGAACGCACTCCTCTTGATATTCCGCATCAATATTTCCAGAATTCCGACCATCAGACTTTTAATCAATATGGTAGATCCTGTACTATAATTACTATTTTCTTTGAGGATTAAATCAACCAGCGTATAAATGTGTTGTCGATCTAACTCATTATGAATTATATCTCCGGGAAGTTGATTATAATTCGACAAAATATAGGAAGCCTCCTTAAACCATTCGTTTTGATTATTATGATTACGGGAATTGGAGTTAAAAAAATCTGATGTAAATTTTAAGAACACAAACTTTGTAAATTCCTCTATCTTAAAAGAATGACATTTCAAGGGTGGCAACAAAAAAAGACTTTTCTGCTCATAATTATACTCATTATAATTAATGCATTGAGTCCCCTTGCCTTCCTTGATTAACACTAATTCAAAGAAGTTATTTTTAACTGGTCGCTGCTTCCACTCTTTTAATTCAATCTCTTGTATTTCAAATGGTTTATATGCCTCTAGTACTTGCATTTTTAACTAAGTTTTGCTGTAAAATACTGTAAATCCTTTATTGATACCCGCATAATAAATATTTAACCTTTATTTGTACCAAAAAACCCTCCCAAACTACCTATTGGCTCCTTATTTCCAACTCCGAAAACCAAAATGATATTCCCGAAACAAAGCATTAAGGCAATGGACACAAATCAACGACCACAATAGGTTTCATAGATGGAACCCAGCGAGTAATCTCATACAAAACAATAAGGAGACACAAGAGTGGATCAACAAAGCTGGTTTCTTCTGTACATGTCCTATAAAATCAAGATAAAAAACTATCTTACTGTAGATTAAATTTACCCCACTATGGAACAATCTGTAATGACAACTATCGTCCTTCCATTATCCTTGATTATTATCATGATAGGAATGGGGATGACCTTAACCATTGACGATTTCAAAAGAGTTGTTGTATATCCCAAAGCCGCAATCATCGGATTATTCAATCAAATAATCATGCTACCGATTATTGGATTTCTTCTGATTTCATTTATTGAGCTCGATCCGATCCTGGCAGTGGGCGTAATGATTATTGTAGCCTGTCCGGGTGGTGTAACAAGTAATTTAATCACCCATGTTGCTAAAGGAGACATCGCACTTTCTGTTACCCTAACTGCGATATCAAGCTTTATTACGATCATTACGATACCGCTTATACTTTCTTATTCCATCCTTTACTTTATGTCCGATAGTTCGGTCAAGGTAGCACTACCTGTAGTGGATACTATTTTGAAAGTCATGGTCATTACCGTTATCCCTATCAGTATTGGTATGTTGATCCGGTATTTCAAAACGGATTTTGCTAACCGAATGGAAGTCCCAATGCGGAGAGCATCGACGGTAATCTTCATACTTGTAGTCCTTGGGATTATTATTGCAAACAAGGATAGTTTACTTTCCTCTCTTCAGAAAGTGGGGCTCCTCACTCTGATCCTTAATGTGCTTACCATTGGCCTGGGTTATGCCTCTGCAAAATTATTTAAGCTGAACACCAAACAATCTATTTCTATAATGATTGAAAACGGGATTCAAAACGGAACGCTGGCAATTGTGATCGCAACCACTATCCTGCTTCAACCAGAGATGAGTATTCCCGCTGCAGTTTATTCGCTTTCGATGTTTTTAACAGGTGGCATTATTATGTGGTACTTCGGAAGGAGAAAAGAGGTAGACGCCTCCTGATCATAGCATTGCGAACCTTTTATTTTTTTTATTATTCTAAGGATTCCATCTTTGGAAGCGTATCCTCGTAAGAACGTATAATCCTTTAGAGATCAACTTGCAAAATATAATGGAAGAACTTGGAGGAAAGATTAGTTTTGCTAGTCAACCTGGCTATGGAACTTCCTTTAAAATAGAGTTTCCTAAATCTTGCAACAAATCATTAGACAACTTCAAAAATCTAAGTAACGAAGAAGTAAGTTAGGATATCCTTATTTCTTAGAAATATGAACTATCTTTCGATCAGCTAAACTTGGGTCTAGCAAGTTTGTTAGAAGCATTACATGTTCTAACTTTTTTCGTAAAATCAAACCAATACATTATGTCAGGAGGTGACTGGAAAGCAATGTTCAAAGCAATTCAGGAGAATGATACAAATCTTGTTGATTACTATTTAAAGATGGGGATTAACCCAAATTATCAGCACCCTGAATTCATGGCAGCCCCTTTGGTGGAAAGCATTCGTTTTAATAATTTAGAGATCACAAAATTATTACTCGATAATGGCGCTGATCCTAATATCAAAGAGTTTATTGGTGGCGACACCCCACTTTCTGTTGCTGAATTAAAGAGAAACGATCAAGCTATCGAATTAATTAAGCAATACATTTCTTCCGCATCCGAATAACACCATAGCTTTTATCACATGTCCGGTCTTAAAAATCTTAAAGCAATAATTGCCAATCTCGAACCCGAGCTGAACGAAGGCGTTTTCGTATTCGCCACCGTTAGCTCTACGGAGGATATTCCAAGATCAATGACCCTCTGCGAAATAAAAGAAAAAGAAGGTATTACAATTGTCATCAGTAAAGAGCACGCAGACGCTTTGCAAATCCCTTATGATTTTGAAGCTTCCTGGATTACCTTAAATGTCCATTCAGCTTTGGAAGCAGTTGGTCTTACAGCAGCCTTTTCCAAGGCATTAGCTGAAGTAAACATCAGTTGTAATGTAATCGCAGGTTACTACCATGATCATATTTTTGTGGGGACCGCTGATAAGGAAAAGGCAATAATTGCCTTAAAAGAAATGGCTCAAAATTTTTCTTGAAAATAATTAGGTGATGGAAGATCCGATTCATATTAGTTTTCAAAATACCCAAAACCCCAAAGCGGGGTTTGACATACTCAGCTTAGAATCACTTTCTGGCCGAAAGGATTTAGATCACTCGCCTTTTGAACCTCACTTAGTTGAATTTTACCTCTTATTGTTTATTGAAGAAGGCAAAGGAAAACACACCATTGACTTCCATGAATACGATTATCAAAAAGGATCAATTCTAACTATTCGAAAAGATCAGATTCATAAATTCCACCCTGGCGAATCTGTCAAAGGTCAAATCCTACTCTTTACAGATGAATTCCTCGTTAGCTATCTTGAAAAATTAGAAGCACAAAAATCTCTACAATTGTTCAATGAGTTTCTTGGAGCACCAAAAATACAGTTGTCTAAAAATGACTTCCATGAAATCCAAAGTTTAATCAATCATACAAAAACAGAGTACTTCAATATTAACGATGACTATTCCTTAGGCATTATCAGAAGTCATCTTCATATCCTTATTGCTAAACTCTACCGCATTAAGTCCCTGATAAACCCAATAAATAAAGGTCGCAGGTACCTTAGTGAGTTTATTCAATTCCAGAACCTGGTCGAACAAAATGCCTCCCAATATACCAAGGTAAAGGACTATGCGAAACTAATCGGCGTAAGTACTAAGACTTTAAATACGATTACGAAAACCATCTTAAATAAGTCCGCAAAAGAATTTATAGATGACATTTGCACCAAACAAATAAAACGCCTGCTCATCAATACCGAACTAACCGTCAAAGAAATCGCCTATCAATCTGGTTTCGAAGAAACAACTAATCTCTATAAATACTTTAAACGAAAAACGAAATTAACTCCAGAGCAGTTTCGCACCTCATTCCGATAACTTTCCCATTTTTACAGTCCTTTGGCTTTTTGTTATAGCTAGTTGAGTCCAAAATGACTACATCTTTGCAGTATAATTTTTAACTAAACAACTCACTGATGAAGTCAATTAACTTTTTAACACTAATAGCATTAGCAATGATACTTTTCAGTTGTAATGCAAATGAAAACTCAATTTCTGAAACTAAAAAAGTCACTAAAATGGAATTAACGAACAAAGAGAAAGCTGTAGCACTAATCGAAAGCTTAGAAACAGGTGCAAAAGAACCTATCGCTTATATCAACCCTAATAAATACATTCAGCATAACCTCGACGTTGCTGACGGACTAGAAGGCTTCGGTGCAGTCTTCGCAAACATGCCTGAAGGTGGATTTAAGGCTAAAGTAGTAAGAGCCTTTGAGGATGGTGATTACGTATTCTTACACACAGATTATGACTTCTTTGGCCCTAAAGCCGGATTTGATCTCTTCCGATTCGAGAATGGACTAATTGTAGAACACTGGGATAACCTTGCAGAGATTACTCCTCCTAATCCAAGTGGAAGAACCCAGTTAGACGGTGCAACTGAAATATCTGACCTCGATAAAACGGAAGAAAACAAGACTATCGTTAAAGCATTTGTTACAGATGTATTACTAAATGGAGAAGGAGATAAAATCACTAATTATGTAAATCCTGAAAAGTACCTTCAACACAATTCAGGCATTGGGGACGGACTTGATGGCTTAGGTGCTGCCTTGAAATACTTTGCAGAGAATAACCTATTACTACAGTACGATAAAATCCACAAAGTGGTAGGAGAAGGAAACTTTGTCCTTACCGTAAGTGAAGGGAAATTTGGAAAAGGAGACCACGTAGCATACTATGATTTATTCAGAATGGAGAATGGACTAATTGTAGAACACTGGGATATCATCCAAAACATTCCGGCAGAAAGCGATTGGAAAAATACAAATGGAAAATTCTAACTAGAATTTTAGCTAGCAAAAAAGAAAGGCCGCTTTTAATCAAAAGCGGCCTTTCTTTTTCTATAATACTAGTGTTTTTATGCAAAACTTTCCGTCAACTCCTGTTTCCCCAATTCATTCAAATAAACAAAATGACTCTTCAGCGCTCCAAAGAATGTAGTGTGCTGATGATAAGGCAAACTGTATTCTTCGGCTGTCTCTTTTACAATCTTCGATAGGTTTCGATAATGTACATGGCAAATATTTGGAAACAAATGATGTTCAATCTGAAAATTCAAGCCTCCGATTAACCAGGAGAAAACAGCATTAGTATTCGCAAAATTAGCGGTAGTACGCAACTGATGAATCGCCCAGTTATTCTCCATTCTCCCTTCCTGATCTGGCGTAAAGAATTCTGTTTCTTCCAAAATATGGGCAGACTGAAAAATCAGCGCCAGAATCAGACCACAGATAAAATGCATTAACAAAAAACCAATCAGGATTTGCCCAAATGACAAACCAGTAACAATCACAGGTAAGACCAGTGTTAATACAACATACCAAATCTTGTGAAAAATAATTTGAAACAAAGCAGAACCAAAAGTCAAGCCCTCTCCTTCCAATAATCCTTTCTTATGAAATCGGACCACTTGCTGGAAGTCTTTTACCAAGAAGCGGTTCAAGCTCATTAAGCAATACAAAAACGGGGCATAATAAGCCTGATAACGATAGATTTTTTTTAAGCCTCGTTTCGGAGAAAAGCGCATCACCTCATTATCGTTATCTTCATCATAACCATGAATATTGGTATAAGAATGATGAAGTACATTATGCTGGATTTTCCATGTACTGTGAAAAGCGCCCATAAAGTTGATTACAAAACCAATGAGCTTATTGACAAAATCATTATCCGAATAAGAACCATGATTCGCATCATGCATCACCGACAACCCAATCCCGGCCATTCCAAATCCCATAATTGTCCACATAGCCATCATAGGCCAAAAAGAGCTAATTGCTCCGGACAACATTATTACTAAAGGAATAAAATAAAGACTAAGCATAAAAATGGTCTTAATAACCATTTCACTGTTCGCCTTTTTGGAAATTTTGTTCTCCTTAAAATAATGATTTACTCGTTTGTTTAAAATCTTGAAAAAATCTGGTGTATCTGCTTTATTAAACTTCAGATTTTTTACATTCATAGAGTTGGTGTTTTCGTTCATGCGTAAATAAATTCTTTAATAAGAAAGATTTCTACCTTTGGGAAACTTGCACAAATGCCTTTAAATCCAAATAAATAATTCATTATCAGGCATCTAGATCGTCTTCATTCTAATCTTTCAATAAGAAAGAGCAACGTTATGTGGGTTATGAAACTACAAGCTAGTGATTTTAATCAATAAAAAAGTTGAATCTGGGTACTATTTACATTTTCGTCAGTAATTCAAACCTATTATCTTCAAATTTAACTACTAAAGCTGTGTTTTGTCATATTTTTAAGAATCTGCCATGATCAAAAAGACTTCCCCCTTGATAATTCTGATAGTCTTACTCCTGCATTGCGAGCTCACACCTGAGGCCTTGAAGCATTCATCCCTAAACCAAATTAAACTACAAACCCTGTTCGAGGCGGGGACAAATCACAAAGTGTCCTGCTACCGCATTCCAGCCATCATTACTGCACAAAATGGTGATCTGATAGCTGCCATAGATGAAAGAGTGCCCTCCTGCAAAGACCTAAAATGGAGCGATGATATCAATATTGTGATGCGGCGCAGCACGGATAACGGGGCATCCTGGTCTGAGATAAAGTCAATCGTAGATTATCCGGAAGGAATATCTGCCTCTGATCCCTCCATGATCCTCGATGCCCACACTGGTGAGATATTTCTTTTCTTTAACTATATGGACCTCATCAATGAAAAAGATATCTATTACCTCAAATATATAAAGAGCGAGGACAATGGTCAATCCTGGTCTAAACCAGTCGATATCACTACGCAAATCTCAAAATCATCCTGGAAAAATGATTTTAAATTTATCACCTCGGGCAGAGGTATGCAAACCAAATCCGGTACACTGATCCATACCCTGGTGAATATCGAAAAAGGCCTTCACCTCTTTAAAAGTGATGATCACGGCCATTCCTGGTCCCTGATAGATACCCCCATAAAGCCTGCCGATGAATCAAAGGTTATACAACTGGAAGATGGTTCATTAATGGTCAATAGTCGGGTTGCCAAGGTCGGAGCGAGGTATGTGCATCGTTCAATGGACGAAGGAGCAACCTGGAATACCATTCTTGATACAACATTAACAGATCCTGCGTGTAATGCTAGTATAATTCGCTATACTTCGAAATCTGATGGTGGGGACAAAAATCGTTTGCTGTTTTCCAATGCGAATTCAGCTAGCAAAAGAGAAAATCTCACGTTAAGAATTAGCTACGACGAGGGGCAAACCTGGAGCAAAGGCAAAACCATTTATCCGGGAAGTGCCGCATACTCTTCCTTAACCATTCTGAAAAATGGAGATATCGGAGTATTCTTTGAAAAAGATGATTATACTGAGAATGTTTTTACCCGCATTAGCCTGGAATGGCTGACCGATGGTAAGGATCAACTGCCCATAAATCAAACCAATGAATAACTGTACGCTCATGCAGAAACCAATGATCTTTTTCTTTTTTATACTTTTAGCTGCGTCGCTGATCAATTGCCAGGGTAATCGATCAGAGGAGGCAACTTCCATAGAATCACAAAAAGAATCCAGTCGCTCATCCATCTTAGAAAAACCAAAGGTTAGCTTCACATTCGACGACGGAATCACTCGTGACCTCGTGCACTACAAATTCGAAGACTGGAATCAAATGATCCTCGATGCACTGGAAAAAGAAAATTTGAATGCAATCTTCTTCGTAACCGGCAAGGACAAAATGAATCCCAAAGGAGCATACCTGCTCAATGAATGGGCCTCCGACGGACACATCATCGCTAATCATACTTTCACCCACCCTAATTTCAATAATGATAAAGTTACCATTGCAGACTTCGAATCTGAATTAACAAAAACAGACGCTGTAATCAAGGAGTATGACACCTACACAAAGTTATTCCGGTTCCCCTATCTCAAAGAAGGAAACACCAATGAAAAAGTAGAAGGTTATCGAGCTATTCTCAAAAAGCATGAATACAGAAATGGTCATGTTTCTATTGACGCCTCAGACTGGTTTGTCAACAGTGAACTCATTAAGGACATCAGAAAGAATGGAAGCGACTCCACAAGAATAGAGGCTTATAAAGATTTTTACTTAGCGCATATCCTGGATCGTGCAAACTATTATGAAGCGCTTGCTTTTGAACTGACTGGTCGTCATATTCATCATTCTCTGTTGTTGCACCACAATCTAAGTTCCGCTTTGTTCCTTGATGATTTGATGGAAAGATTTAAAGCAGAAGGCTGGGCATTAATCAATGCGGATGACGCTTATAAAGACGAGGTTTATGATACTCATGTAAAAATTGTCCCTGCCGGCGAAAGTATTATTTGGTCCATTGCAAAAGCACAGGGAAATCATGAAGACATCTTGAGATATCCAGCAGAAGATAGTCGATATGAAGCTCCAAAAATGAAGGAGCTCGGTTTATTAAATCAATAGTCCTAACCCAATGAATATACGATGAATATTCTAAATCGAATTACTGATATGCTAAGCGCTTCTCCGAAGACGCTTTTTTTGATAGACGGTCTGGGAGCTTTGGTATCTGCTTGCTCGCTCGGAATCATTTTACCCAGATATGAATATCTATTTGGAATGCCCAAGAGTACATTAATGATTCTGGCAGCGCTACCCTGCTTTTTTATGGCCTATGATCTATTCGCCTACCTTTTTGTCAAAAAAAGAATCGCATCCTTTCTTAGAGGAATAGCAATCATAAACTTTTGCTATTGTTTAGTATCCATATATTTTCTCTATCATCATCAGGAAGACCTGACTAGCTTAGGTTACATCTATTTTATAATTGAGCTCCTCATCGTATTTAGCATGATTCTAATTGAATTTAAAACCGCTAACAACCTAAAAAACTAAAGAACAAGAGTGACGACTTCATTGAAAACGATCCTTAAATATACCCTCTTCGTAAGCCTGGTTATTTTAGCCGCAATAATATTTGTTCCGCGGGCCTACCCCGTACAAGCCTTTCAGGAAAGACCGGGTACTCAATACTGGCAATTTGAGGATCAGTCCAAAATAGCTTACACTTTTTTAAATGGAGATTCGTCCAATCAGAAACCTCCGATAATTTACCTTCACGGTGGTCCGGGAGGTCAAATTACTAATAGTCAAATTGACTTTTTTCAGGAGGTGTCAAAACTAGGTTATAACATTTATCTCTACGATCAAATCGGGAGCGGCCATTCTACCCGGCTGGATGACATCAGCCAATACACCGTAAAAAGACATACAAAAGACCTTGAAAAAATTGTTAGCGCCATCGATGCAGATGAGGTAATCTTGTTCGGTCATTCCTGGGGAGCACTTCTTGCTATTGAGTACTTTGCAATACATCAGGAGAAAGTTAAAAAAATGATCCTTTCAGGGCCAGGCCCTATCATGCCTTTTGATTATACACTTTCTTCGCAGGCAGCACCCGATAGCTTAAATCTTCGTCCACCAAAATACTCTAATCGGCAGGGGAACCAGGAAGCTTCCAATATTAGAAGCAAAGCTATTTATTACTGGGCTAC
This sequence comes from Saprospiraceae bacterium, assembly GCA_020631105.1. Lineage (GTDB taxonomy): Bacteria > Bacteroidota > Bacteroidia > Chitinophagales > Saprospiraceae > JAHDHW01. Next base: position 27,766 of record JAHDHW010000044.1, read on the forward strand.
GATTTTCAAAAGTAAACTCGCCTCCGATAATGAAGCAGATAATTTCTTTACTCATCTCAACCAACTCCTGAGCAGATCAACTACTTGTGACGGAACGAACCTTCCTACCTATGAAGGAGGAAGCGGATATTATGCACACATCATGACCTTAAAGAGCATCCACGAAGTACCGGATAAGCGGAACTTAATTAAAGGGCATCCAATTCCAGTCTTAATTTTAAAAGGACAATGCGATAATCAAAAATGGGGATTCACCAATGAGTATTTAACACTTTTCCCAAATGCCGAGCTTACCATATTTCAAGATGCCGGTCATAGTATTGAGCCCGCACGCTATCCGGAATACATCAGTAAAATCCATTCGTTTTTAGAATAAAAATTTAGACCCTGCTTCTTTAAAGTAATGTTAGTAGAAAAATAAAGGTACATCAGCATATCACATTATCAATTAAATTTGGAAAAAGGAATCCCTATATTAGGGTTAAATTTCAAACCTACTTTATATCCCACTAAATGCAAGAAAATGACATTGATCTTTTAATCATTGGTGCAGGCCTGACAGGACTCGCTTTAGCCTATTATTTAAAGGATCAGCCCCTGAATATTAAAATTATTGAAGCCCGAGATCGTATTGGCGGTAGAATATTGACCAGCTATCCTTCCGAAGGAGCACCAATCGAACATGGCGCAACCTGGCTGGGGAGAAAACATGAAGCGCTCAATACATTACTAAAAGAATTAGGAATTGATATCTTTCGGCAGGAACTTGGAGAAACCGCAATATATGAACCTATCTCTACCAGTCCACATCAACTAGTTCAACTACCTCCCAATAATGACCCAAGCTTTAGGATCAAAGGTGGGACACAAAAATTAATCGAAACACTAGCAAGGCATTGTAAATCTGATCAGATTCTCCTAAATCAAGTATTGACAAAGATCGAGGAGGACGGTAATCATTTAGTTGCTCATACCAAAACAGACTCATTCAAAGCGCGTAAAATCATTTCAACACTACCGCCTTTTCTATTTTATGCAAATGTTGAATACCCTCCCAACCTTTCAGAAAACCTAATTGACATTTCTAAAAGAACGCATACCTGGATGGGAGAATCTATTAAAGTTGCTTTGCGATTTAAAACGCCCTTTTGGCAGAAGCAGCAAACAAGCGGAACCGTATTTAGTAATGTAGGGCCCATCCCGGAAATGTATGATCATTCGGATGCAGATCAGACCGTCTTTGCATTGAAAGGATTTTTCAACGGCTCTTATTATTCTGTTTCAAAGGAAGAAAGATTAAATTTAGTTTTAAATCAGCTGCGGAAATATTTCGGAAGTGAAATAGATCAATTTACAGCTTACGAAGAAACGGTCTGGCGCAACGAAAAGTACACCTTCTCAAATTATACAGAACATATACTTCCTCACCAAAATAATGGTCATTCGATTTACCAAAATGAATTCCTAAACGGAAAGTTATTCATTGGAGGATCAGAGACTGCTACGCAGTTCCCCGGTTATATGGAAGGTGCTGTCAGAAGCGCATTTACAATCAGCCAAAAAATAATAGCAAGCCAATAAAATCAATTACTATGGAAATCAGTTACGCCAGCGGAATAAGTGATACGCCTTTATTAGGCATTACCATCGGTGATATGTTTGACGATATCGCACATAAATTTTCAGATAATGAAGCATTAATTGTACATCACCAAAATATTCGCTGGACCTATAGTCAATTAAAGCAAGCGGTAGAGCATTGTGCGAAAGCATTAATCAGCCTTGGTATTCAAAAAGGAGAAAGAGTAGGTATCTGGGCTCCTAACCGATATGAATGGACCGTCCTGCAATTTGCTACGGCTAAGATGGGCGCCATACTAGTTAATATTAATCCTTCCTATCGAGTACACGAATTGGAATACGCGCTCAATCAATCGGAATGTTCCATGCTGGTCACAGCCAGTCAATTTAAAGTCTCTAATTATGAAGAGATGCTGATTGAGCTAGCTCCGGAAATTCTACTAAGTATGCCCGGCCAATTAAAAGCTGCGAAACTGCCTAAACTCAAGACCGTCGTTAGTCTCAACGTCCAGCCTCCTGCTGGCATGTTGTCCTGGGAGGCGCTAATGGAAAAAGCTAAGCTTTGTAGTGATGAAACATTAATGGAAAGACAAAATAGCCTTTCCGCTGATGATGCTATAAACATCCAATACACGAGTGGGACCACAGGATACCCCAAAGGTGCAACTCTAAGTCATCATAATATTTTAAACAATGGGTATTTCGTAGCACGCACGATGAATTTCACCCATAAAGACCGCTTGATTATTCCAGTCCCACTTTATCATTGCTTTGGAATGGTCATGGGAAATCTCGGTTGTATGACACATGGTGCTACGATGATTTATCCGAGTGAAGGCTTTGAGCCCCTTGCTGTTTTACAAGCGGCTGAACAAGAAAAGGCAACTGCAATTTATGGTGTACCAACGATGTTTATAGCCGAACTTGAAACTAAAGAGTTTAATTCCTTTGACTTGAGTAGTCTACGTACCGGGATCATGGCTGGATCACCCTGCCCGATCGAGGTGATGAAAAAGGTGCAAACCTTAATGAATATGAGCGAGGTTCAGGTAGCCTACGGAATGACGGAGACCAGTCCCGTCAGTACACAAACCAAGATTGGCGCTCCACTCGAAAAACAAGTAAGTACCGTCGGACAAGTTCATCCTCATCTGGAGATCAAAATCATTGATCAGGAAACGGGGAAAACTGTACCACGCGGGGTCTCGGGTGAGTTTTGTACCCGTGGCTATAGTGTAATGTTGGGCTATTGGAATAATGAACAACAAACCAATGAAGCGATTGATCAGGCCAGATGGATGCACACCGGCGATCTGGCGACCATGGACGAGGAAGGTTACGTTAATATCGTTGGACGAATCAAGGACATGATTATCCGCGGTGGAGAAAATATCTACCCAAGAGAAATTGAAGAATTCCTTTATACGCATCCGGACATTAGTGATGTTCAGGTAATTGGCGTTCCGGATAATAAATATGGTGAGATCGTAGTAGCCTGGGTAAAATTAAAAGAAGGGGCTTCTTCAACTGAAGAACTTTTAAAGGAATACTGTAACGGTAAAATTGCGCACTTCAAGGTGCCCGCACATATTAAATTTACAGACTCCTTTCCAATGACGGTAACCGGAAAAATCAGAAAAGTTGAGATGAGAGCAATCAGCATCAAAGAACTTAATCTTGAAAATTTAACCAATACTAAAACCGCTTGACCGATTTAAAAACCCAGGAATTCTTTTTGACCCTCGACCGTCAATCTTATTTCATAAAAGAAATAAAGATCAATCCTTTGGTTGATGCCCCCTGGCTTATTTTTTTGCATGATTCGCTGGGCTCCGTCAAACAGTGGAAACAATTCCCCGAACGCATCGCCAGACAATGCCAGCTCAATGCACTATTAATTGAACGAGCGGGACACGGCCAATCTTCTCCCTTTCAACAAAAAAGGGACAAAAACTATTTACATCATGCTGCTCACATTGAGCTTCCTAAAATCCTTGATCAGCTAAAAATTAAGCAGCCGATTGTAATCGGACATAGTGACGGAGGTACGATCGCATTGCTGTACGCTAGTAAATATCCCACAAAGATGGTTGTTAGTATTGCCGCGCATGTATTCAATGAGGAAATCACCAAGGCATCCATTCAAAAAGTAGATCAACAAAAAGAGCTTTTAATTAGTAAACTTCAAAAGTACCACGGAGCAAAATCAAGTGCACTGTATGAAGCATGGAGAGACATTTGGCTTGCGGATGAATTCACTTCTTTCAACATCGAAGAAGATGTAAAAAGTCTTAAGGCTCCCCTACTAGTCATTCAGTCAAAGGATGATGAATATGGTACCATGCAACAAGTGAATAGTATCCTCAAAAATATTTCTTCAAAAATAAAATCAACTTATACGCCTGACACGGGAGGGCATCATCCACATTTATCCGCCCCTGAGAAAATAGTAAATGTTATTTCAGAGTTTATTTTAAAAAACCTTTAAATTGAATGACTAATCATAAATAACTGCGTCATGGAAACTACGTTCAGCCCTTCGAAGCACTTTTTATTCAAACTCCTTTTGCTGGGCATCCCTACCCTTTTTCTAATTGGCTTTCTAATATATACGCTCTTCATTTTTCAATCCGCACAAAGTGATGGCCCGACCAATATTATACTGTTCAGTGTCTTAGCTTTTTTAGGGTTTACACTTTGGCAGCTTTTTAGACTTTACCGCAATCTGAGCTATACGATTACAAATGACACATTAAAGTATAGCTTTGGTATTAGTAGCGGTACCATTAAAGTATCTTCTATTAAGTCTATATCAACAGGACGCTATCCAGCAGCTGGCAATCGACCTGCCTTGGATTTTAATGGCCTCAAACTTATTTATGGCGAAGGTTATACTATATTCGTAGCTCCGGAACAACAAGCGAAATTCATCCAACACCTAAAAGAAATAAATCCAAATATAAAGGTGTCAGTCTAACTATAGCTTACTTTCCAGAATAATGAATTCACAAAAACAGGCAGAACATAATTTATAAAAACAAAGCTTAATGATGCAACTTGGTTTAGGTACAGCAGCGATTGGTCGTCCGCAATATATCAATATCAATCAGGAACCTTCCGTTCCACTTACGCTGGAGGCCTTTCGTCAAAAAGGTTTGGACATCCTTGAGAGTGCTTACCAACAAGGGCTTAAATATTTTGATACTGCACCGGGCTACGGCATGGCGGAACAATTATTGATCGAGTGGTACCGCAGCAAAAATGACCCAAGCATCGAAATCGCAACAAAATGGGGTTACACTTACGTTGCCAACTTTGATCCCAAGGCAACGACTCATGAAGTAAAAGAACATTCCCTTAGTAAGTTAAATGAGCAATGGAAACAATCAAATTTATTGTTACCAGCTTTAAGTACTTACCAAATCCATTCTGCTACTTTTGAAACTGGAGTGTTAGACAATCAAGACATCCTAAATAGATTAGCAGAATTAAAAGCATCCAAGCACATTCGGATTGGCCTTACCACGACCGGAGCTAATCAAACCGAGGTTTTAAAAAAAGCACTCGATATTGAAGTAGGTGGCAAATTACTATTTGATGTTTTCCAGGTAAGCTATAATATTTTTGATCAAAGTCTTGCCAGTATTATTGACCATTTCTCAACAGCTGATAATCGATTGATCATAAAGGAAGCCTTGGCAAATGGTCGAGTATTCCCAAATCAAAAATATCCTCACTACTCCAGGGCTTACGACAAGTTAACCGAATTGGCACAAACCTATCAGGTCGGCATCGATGCGATTGCCTTACGCTTTTGTATGGACAGTATCCCGGCTTTTAAAGTATTGAGTGGCGCCAGTAAAATAGAACATCTTTCAGATAATTTAAAAGCAGAAAACTTTAAATTAACGGCCGCACAAATTCAAAGTTTAAAAGAATTGGCTATTGCACCAGAACAATACTGGAAAGAAAGAAAACAACTCAGCTGGAATTAATCCTAATTTATGAAAGACTCAATTCGCAAAGTAAATATGGAAACCTATTCCTTGCAACCCGAACGGTATGAACTTCGATCCGGGCAGGAGCAGGATGCTCCGCTTTGCCCTTATGGGAATCATTATCAGTGGATCGGTTATGACCTTGAGCAAAACGAATATGTACGCTTTACCAAGTCAGTTTTCAAATTATTAATAAAAGAACAG
>JAHDHW010000045.1:0-4011 GCA_020631105.1 Saprospiraceae bacterium
GTGGGGCTTAGTCTTTATTAGCTAATTGTCCACATGCAGCATCAATATCTTTCCCTCGGCTACGCCGAACAGTAACCATCACTCCGCGATCTCTCAGGTACTTTGCAAAATCATCAATCCGATGCTCCGTTGACTTTAAGAAAGGGGCTCCGTCAATTGGGTTATATTCAATAATATTTACCCGTACCGGAAATCTTCTGCAGAGCTTCGCTAAGTTCTTAGCATCTTCCAGGCTATCATTAAAATCCTGAAAAGTTATATACTCATAACTGATACGACTATTGGTTTGTTCATGAAAATAAGCTAACGAATCCATCAGCACCTCTAAGTTATTTTGCTCATTAATAGGCATAATATCATCTCGCTTCTTATCATCCGCAGCGTGTAATGAAAGCGCCAGATTAAATCTTACTTTATCATCTGCCATTTTTCGGATCATCTTTGCAATTCCTGCAGTACTGACTGTTATCCTTTTCGGGGACATATGGAGGCCATCTTCGGCAGTAATCCGATCAATACTTTCCATGACATTCTTGTAGGCAAGCAGCGGCTCGCCCATTCCCATATAAACTATATTCGTCAGGGGGTGCCCGAAAGTTTCTAGTGACTGCTCGTTGACCATTACAACCTGATCGACAATTTCTGCAGCATCCAGATTCCGTAAACGCTTCATTCTTCCGGTCGCACAAAACTTACAGGTGAGACTACAGCCTACTTGAGAAGAAACACAAACGGTAAATCTTTTGTCTTCCGGTACAGGTATTAAGACCGATTCAATAAGATGACCATCATGCAATCGAAATCGGGATTTTATGGTCCCGTCCAGACTACGTTGCACCTTATCAACCTGAATAGCATTTATTGTGAAGTGCTCAGAGAGTTTAGCTCTAAGTGTTTTGGAGAGGTTGGTCATTTCATCGAATGAGCGGGCATTTTTCTGCCAAAGCCATTCGTGTACCTGTTTAGCACGAAAACGCTGTTCCTCGAGTTCGAGGAACAGCGTTTCGAGTTCTTCTTTCGAAAAACTTCTAATATCTTTCTTTACTGCATCTGCATTCATACTGCAAAGATACAGCAAAAGAAATTATTTAGAGTTCTTGATGTTTTGGACGTCTAGACGAATATCTTGAGCAAGTGCTTTCAACTTTTGCATTGCTCCTCTTATTCTGGTACCAGCAGCGTTGTTACCGCCATCGTAAAATTTACCAAAATCTTCTTTTGTTGCTTCTACCAAATCCAATAGTTCTTGGTACTTATCCATGTTTGTTATTTTAAAATGTTAACGAATATAAGTGCGGCAAATATAGCAAGTATCTCGAAAAACAAGCTATTTCAATACTAATTTTGACTAACATTTCATGTTAAAAAGTGCCCCAATTGCCCTCTTAGTAAGGTATTTACGTGTTTTTCCCCTTGTGAATCAATACCTTGTCGTATTAAAGCCCATAGAGATTCCAAAGCGGTGACTTTCATTTTTTCCGGGGATAAAGAAGGCATTTACAGGTATATTTAGCCTTCCGGATTTAAAAGTTTTGCCTAATGCGAAGACAAATCCGCTTATAATTTTATAGGATCCACGACTATCCAGACGCTGTACGATGTCAAATGGATTGATAATTCCCTCGTTCATTTGGCTCCATTCTGACTCTAATCTCCACACGTCAAGCTCGTCATAATAGCCATCCGCAGCCTTACTAACAGTTAGTGTTGGTCCAAAAGCAAACTCTAATCCATTACGATTATGCCTTAAGCCGTTTAATATGGTAAAACTAGGGATGAAAAAGCCCTGATCAAGACCAGTCACTGTTGGTATAAACTCAAAAAGTGCCTGAAAATCCCCTTCATTTAGATATTTCACTTCAAACTGGTAGCCAAACTGAAACATCACGGGCATCGCATCAAAGCCGCCTGCTGATTTCTTCGCACGATAAATTTCAGCCGCCTGCCCACTAAAAAAGGTAATCCCCATCCTTGGCCCTGAAAGATTAAGTTGATTGACTTCAGGGTTATTGATTGCATTATCATAATCAAATTTTCGGGTAAGCTTTGAATTAAGATCAGGATCAATTGGTAAGTCAAACAGGCTCTTTAAGGTTATACCAATCATCAGTTGCACCTGATTTCGAAGGTTCAAAAACTCCATTACTTTTGTCTTCTCTACTGTCTCTGTCCCAATATCAATCAGTCGAAAAGTGACAACTATGGACTCGCCATAAAGCTCCACGCTACCTGCCAGAATTTTATCCGTTTTTAATACTTTTCCTACATCAATTAGACAAAGTTTTCCGTAGCAATTTTCAACATTTAGGGCATTCTTTTGAACCAGATATTCAACGTCATAGCGATCCATAACCTGAAAAATTCCTGTTTTATCGAGCTCAACTCTGGTAATATTCCCCATTTGGGAAGGCTCAAGGGTAAATCCGATTGCATCAATATCCAAAACCGCAATGGTAGGTTTTGCGTTGAAGTCTTGAGCTTGTAAGTTTACGATAACGAATAGTAAAATGAGGTAAGTTAATTTTGTTTTCATAACGGTGTTCTTTTGTTGTTAGCTATATCTTATTTTCAAAGACAAGTTCATGCTTTACCTAAATGAATATCTTTCGAATGCCCATAAACAGAAATATTATTTTATTGAATATTAATACTCTTGTCTTGAAACGAACTCTTCATCCTATCCTGATCATCAACTGCTTTTTCGGATTATTTGCTTTAAGTGCCTGCAGTAGTACAAAACCAAGTGGTTCAGTTATCAGCTATAATCATTCTTCAAAACCCGACTACAGCCAGCCTGAATACTGGGCTGCATTACCAATGAAAAGGGATAGTGCTGATGTTGTCCCCCATACGGAAATGCGCGATCAGCAGACGGAGGCAGTAGTTGATGTATTTTTTCTGCATCCAACAACTTATACTGGTGGGAAGGGTGAGAACCAATGGAACGGGCCAGTGGATAATGAAAAACTTAATCAAAAAACAGATCGCGGCAGTATTAAAAACCAAGCCAGCATCTTTAACGGAGCAGGTAGAGTATTTGCGCCACGCTATCGACAAGCCCATCTTCATAGCTATTTCACAAAAGATACCTTAACCGCCAAACGAGCTTTTGCGCTAGCCTACCGAGATGTAAGGGATGCCTTTGAGTATTATCTAAAACATTATAATGAAGGTCGTCCGATCATCATCGCAGGACATAGTCAGGGCACTACCCATGCGGGAAGCTTGCTACGGGAGTTTTTTGATGAGCAAGACTTGATGAAGCAGTTAGTCGCTGCATACTTAGTAGGAATGCCCGTGGAAGAAAACTACTTTAAGGATATTGAAGTTTGCCAAAGTGCTACACAAACTGGCTGCTTCAACAGTTGGAGGACCTGGAAAAAGGGGCATTACCCAAAGGATTATACTTTTAATAATTCGCTGGCCGTCACCAATCCGCTGATTTGGACAACCGCAGATACTTACGCCCCAAAAAACTTAAACAAAGGTTCCGTACTCAGAAATTTTGAAAAGAGTTTTTACCCGGAGATTACCGATGCACAAGTACAGGATGGAGTACTTTGGATTACAAAACCTAAGTTTCCGGGCAGCATCTTCGTTTGGTTTAAAAACTATCATATTGGAGATTACAACCTGTTCTACGCAAACGTCAGGGATAATGCCCAAGTCAGAGTACAGCAATTCTTAGCAGAACAAGAGGGCTCTACAGGCAACACAAGCCAATAGAAAGCGTTAAAATGTTATAAAGCGAAAATCAAAAATAACATCTACAATCATCAGAAATCCTAGAAGAAATCCGGGAATCAACGATAAAACCAGAAAACAACGTTATTTTTGGTCAACACCAAAAACACTTTAATGGATATTTACACAAGGAAATCCTGGTGGAAAGTTTACCTAGCAATCGCCGGAATCATTATTGTCGCCATCTCGGTATACTACACAAAATACCTGGCAGACAACCTCAAATTAGAGGAACAAGCAAAAGCTAAAAACTGGGCCAATGCATTA
>JAHDHW010000045.1:4111-8525 GCA_020631105.1 Saprospiraceae bacterium
GGTGAACAGAACAGGGTTTGGGCAGGAATGGCCAAAGAAACTGCTCACCAACTCGGAACACCAATCTCTGCCATCCTAGGCTGGATTGAACATTTGAAAGCCATTCGATCAGAGGACGAAGAGATCATGGATGTAGTAGTAGAATTACACAAGGACGTTGGCCGACTTGATTTGGTAGCTGATCGCTTCTCTAAGATTGGCTCAGAACCTAAACTTGAACGTGTCAATATCTATGAAGAATTAGAGGATTGTCGGGCATATATGCAGCGAAGAGCATCCCGAAAGGTCGAATTTGAGTTTCCTTCGCCTAGCGAGCCGCCTGTTTTTGTAAAAATCAACTCTCATCTCTTTGATTGGGTCGTTGAAAATCTACTTCGAAACGCCTTAGATGCCATGGATGGAAAAGGTAAAATCAAAGCTGAAGTTAACGTCGAAAAGCAGCAAGTAGTGATCGATATCAGCGATACGGGGAAAGGTATTCCTTCTTCCAAATTTAAAACTGTTTTTCAACCTGGCTTCACTACAAAAAAACGTGGATGGGGCTTAGGTCTTTCACTTGCCAAACGTATCATCGAAAACTACCATTCTGGCAAGATTCTTGTGAAAAAATCAGTGATAAATGAAGGAACTACGTTTACAATAAGGCTTCCTCAAGAACCGTAAATTGAACACTAAACATACACATATCACATTCCGGCTCGCTAACTTCTTGCACTTTTTCATTTCATTAACCATCGCTTTTTTCATTGCGGTGCCTATGAAAGGATTGTCGCAAGGGTCCAACGGGGCGGGTTATCCGATTCAAATTATTGACGGTGTAACAAGTGAACCTATAATTGGGGCAACGGTAATTAATGTTACTCAAAACCCTACTATGGGTAATGGCACTGCAACAGATTACGACGGTAAAACGGTCCTTAAAGATCCTCAACACAGAGATTTATTCCATATTTCTTACCTGGGATATGCTACACTCAAAATCAATTTCTTCGAAATAAGAGAGAAAAAAGGCATCATCAAGATTTATGAAGGTGCTGATATCCTTCCAACTATCGTTGTGACGGGTCGTAAAGATCAGCCAACGGAAGAAATTCCATACCAAATCGAAAGAGTAGGCTCTAAACAAATTGCCTTTACGAATGCTCAGACATCAGCTGATATCTTGCTGGAAGCAGGAGCTTATATACAAAAATCACAGATGGGTGGCGGAAGTCCGATTCTCCGTGGTTTTGAAGCAAACAGGGTTTTATTAGTAGTGGATGGCGTTAGAATGAACAACGCAATTTACCGAAGTGGTCACTTGCAAAACAGTATCAGCATTGATAACTCGATACTTGAACAGGCTGAAATCATCTACGGCCCAGGGTCATTAATGTATGGTAGTGATGCCCTAGGTGGTGTTATCCACTACAAAACCAGAGACCCCAAACTTCATTTAAATAATAGTAATGGGCAGTTTTATCAATTTACGACGAATGCCTATACTCGCTTTTCGACCGCGAATAAAGAGAAAACGGTCCATCTAAACATGGACTATGGAACAGATAAATGGGGGTCGCTAACCAGTTTGACTTATTCTGACTATGGTGACCTGACCGCAGGTGATAAGCGTCCGGAAGGTTATGAGGACTATGGGAAGCGCCTTTTTTATATCTTCCGTAATGAAGACGTTGACGAAATTCGCACCAGTGACCCAAATATTCAAAAAGGGACATCATACAGTCAAATTGATTTACTTCAAAAAGTAAAATACCAACCAACCGATAAGCTTTACTTCGTTTTGAACATGCAGTATTCTACGACAAGTAATGTTCCACGTTATGATGTGTTACAGGATACTGTCGGTAGTGCCAAAGAATTAAAGTGGGCAGAATGGTACTATGGGCCACAACAACGCTTATTCTCATCGATAAAAGCAAAAGTTACAGAATCTTCTAGTGCCTTATTCAGCAAAGCTTCTATCATCGCTGGCTTCCAACGTATTGATGAAGACAGGCTCAGCAGAAAATTTCGTAAGCGACAACGTACATTTAACCTGGAAGATGTAAGGGTGTTTTCGTTTACCGCTGACTTCGATAAATACCTTGATAAAGATAAAAGACACACCTTTTCATATGGTGCAGACTTGAGTTATAATGATGTCCAATCCAGCGCTGGACGTCTAAATATAAATACTGGCCGTGCGATCTATGATGAATTGAGTCGTTATCCAAGTGGAGGCAGCACTATGCAAACTTATGCCGGATATGCTACTTACAACCTGAGAAGTAAGAATGATGCCTTAAACCTAAACCTGGGAGGTAGATTTACGAGCAATAATATTGATTTCAATTATTTGGAATCTGACCTTGACATTATTCAATGGCCAGAGGAATATCTTGAAGGACTTAACATCTCCAACAACGCAATGAACTGGGCGGTTGGGCTTACTTATAAATCAAAAGACAACTGGCAATTCAAAGGTGCTACGTCTACTGCTTTTAGAGCGCCAAACCTTGATGACCTTGCAAAGGTTCGCCCAAAAAATGGTAAAGCGACAGTACCTAATGCTGAACTCAAACCAGAGTACTCCTTAAACTATGAGGCTACACTAGGCAAACAAATCGGCGCTCTTGATCAAAATAAAAAAGGAACCTTCTTATTATTAAGTGCTACGGGTTTCTATACAGAGCTTACGAATGCTATCGTAAGAGAGGCAGGTACTTTACCTGATGGAAGTGACATTATTATAGTTGATGAAGAAGCCCATGATGTTCAACAAAATGTCAACACTGGGAAGGCCTTTATACAAGGTATTTCCGGGAACGCTAGATTCAATTGGAACGATAGAATAATCCTTGCGGGTAGTGTTAATTACACCAAAGGTCGTCGATCCTATACGGATACGGAACTTAGTCTGGATACTTTAGTAGCAATGGACCATATTCCGCCTCTCTATGGAAATGCGAGTCTGACTTTTCAAACGGAAAGAATTCGTATCCAAGGTTTAGTTCGATTCAATGGAGCAAAACCTGTGAGTGAATTTGGAATTACCAATGTTGAATATATCCCGCAATACAGGTGTTATTTGTTCGACCCAGAAGGCTCAGCAGATAATATCGAATATGGGCTTATCAATCAGAATCCGGATAACCCATGCCATTCTGTTTACGAAGGACTACCTTCCTGGGTAACTTATAATGTTTATGCTTCTTACCAGTTTAGTCCGGCCTTTAGTGTTAACGCAGGGTTGGAGAATATAACAAATGTCCACTACAGAAATTTCGGCTCAGGTATTAGCGCACCAGGAAGAAACTTTAGCATCTCTTTGAGAGGAACCTTTTAGGCTACCAGACTTTCACCGCTTTATCCTCGTCAACCCACTGACTCCATTTTTTATTATAAGTATGCACTTTATAGATTGGATGATTATCATTATCTACTACAGGATATCCTTGATTAACCCATTCGAATATACTCCCAAAAAGATTATGGACATTCGTATACCCCATCTTCTGTAACTTCTTCCCTATCTTTTCACTTCGGTAACCAACAGAACAATACAGCACAATGTTAGCATCCTTCGGAATCGCTCTCAGTGCTTTTTTATCTAATTTATTATATCCAACCAGGATCGCTCCTGGGATATGACTCACATCATACTCTTCTTTTTCTCGGGTATCCAAAATCACATAATCAGCCGGATTTTCATGCAACTCTTGTACTCCCAAGACCGGCACTGAAAAATCAATTAGAGTGGTAACACGCTGATCAAATTTTTGATTTTTTAGATGTGGCCGCTCGGCAGGTACCTGAGCACAAGACAGGGCCAAAAAAGCTACACTAAACAGAAGAGAAAATAAATATTTCATTGTCATTAACTATTTGTAATGGAACGCTATTCCTTAATAACTGTTGCTCGTAAATACAATCATTCGCCTTCCAGCGGACCATCACCAGCACGGTCAGCTATCATTTCACCATCTTCACAAAGCGGTAATAATTCACTTTCGATAAAGGGTTTTACACTTGATAATGCTTCATCTGGATATAGTAAATGTAAATTCGGACCGGCATCCAAACTAAAATATAAAGGCACCTTAGTTTCCGCTCTATAGTTTCTTACCTTCTCGATCATTGCCAAAGAACTCGGTTGCATCAAAATATAAGAAGGATTTGAAGTCATCATCAAGGCATGTAAAGTCAAAGCCTCTTGTTCGGCAATGCGCCCAAACGCATCAAAATCCCCCGTCTCCAGAATATTTACAAGATCATGTAAATGTCGTTTTGCTTGTTGATAACGGACATCAGCATAAATATTATCCTCCATTAACTTATGCCCGGCTGTACTTGACACACTCTTCTCTTTACGGCTTGCAATCAAAATATCATCATGACAGGACTTGAATATCTCATGCGTACGATCCGCATAAGG
>JAHDHW010000045.1:8625-33471 GCA_020631105.1 Saprospiraceae bacterium
GCGGAATGCGGAAAAGAATTAGTCGAATGTATCGTGAGTTGTAATTGCTTCAGAAAAGGAAATATCTCTGTAATGCTTTCTAAGAACTTTACCAGCTTAAGACGAAAAGGCTCATTAGCAGCCTGATCAAAGAAAAAGTCAAGCGCAATACCTTCATCTGCTCCTGCCTTTGGTTCAAATGCTAAAGTTGTTTCTGTATACGCCGCATCCAAGGTAATACTGATGGAAGGATTACGCGGTAATTGCCTGCCGTACTTACCCCAGTATTTTACAATCGCTAAATTAGAAGGACTTCGCCAGGTAATTTTACCAGGAGAAATCTTGGAAGTGTCCGTTACAAGTTGGTTATTTTTATAGTCTAGCATGAAGGCATTATTTAGACCTCAAAGGTAAGTGCTTCTTATGGATATTTTAAGTGCAATTTATTTCTTTTGCTACCAATCGCCAGCGTATTTTAAGGATTCGCCGGTCATGACTTTCAAAAGATTAAACTTCACCCGGTTTATCTGTCGAATGTGCAGGTAGTCGTGTGCTAACCAATTAGAAATAAAATGATGCGCAGAAAGATCTCCTAACTGAACATGCTTATAGGAATTAGCCCATTGCGGGTTCTCCAAACTTCTCAACCATTTTATAGACGCTTCTCTCTCCTTTAAAAATTCTTGCACTTTGGCAGCATAGTCTTGCTCCAGGTATTTCCGATCTTTTACCCAGTTTGCTGGATCGATCGGAGGAGGTGTTTCTCCTGGTGATCCAAGTGTAGTTCTTAAGCGTTGACGAAAGTCCTCCCGTTCCTCATCACATAGGTGACAAACGATTTCTAAAAGACACCAATGTCCGGGAGTAGGTCTGTATAGATAGGAATCTCTATTTTGATTCTCTAGTAGATTTTTAAAGACTTCACGATTCTGTTCAAGGGAATCAACAATAGGTGAATAGTCCATTTTCAATTTGATCTAAGTTAGCGTTCGTAAGTTACATTCTCATGAGAAATATTAAAATCATGTAGGATCATATCCATTAGAGGGTCCTGCCCCGGGATATACCCTTGCTTGAGATTATAACCATAAAGCTTTCCTAATTGTTGCCAATAGCTGGCAGTCAACCCACCTCTCAGGTCTTTAACCAAACTATAAAAAGGACGGTCAAGTTCTTTTTCGATCATTTTGATCAAAATTTTTCCCTGAGTTTTGGTCAGGTTTTTCAACTTGCCTTTGAATTCTTTTTTCAGTTGTTTATTGAGTCGTTTGATGTGTTTTTTCCGAGAGCGTTTATTCATTGTTTCGGTAACGTAATCGACCTCCCGAAAAATTTTAATCGCTTCAACCGCATAAGGGTATACTTTATTCGCATAGTATCGATATTTTCGATATTTCCGGCGTTCAGCGCTGCTTTTAAAAGATCTTGGAGAGGAGACAGATACTTCGCTTAGGTCAGCAATCATAATCGTATCTGTATCTGTTATTAATGCAGATACCACTACCCCGTCAAGCTCCATTTGCTCAATCCTCTCCTGGCTTGAAGTCTGAGTTAGCCCCGAAAAGGCGATCAACATTCCCAAAATGATTATGGATACTCTAGTAATCATACTACTCTTTTTCTTATTAGACCGTCAAACAAGCAATTAGTTGCTTTCACTTTCCAATTTTATAAAAACAATAACTTATCCAGTTATTCATTCATACGTTGCGACGTCTAAGAGATAAAATCATACTCTAAATTAACCTTAAAAACGATGGAATGCTACTAAATATTAGTAGTAATCCGAGAATCCTACCTTAAGTAGAATATTATAGACTAATTTTTTATGGAATGAAGCGAAAAAAAGAAGGAAACCTCTGACTGCAACTTAAAAGTCTATTAAAGCAGCCAGAGGTTAAGTTCTTGATTATTTTTTGATCTTATGACCGTATTTCTTCGAATACTTTCTGTAAAGGGCTTTTTGCTTATCATCCAGGTCAATAGCCTTACCCTGAATAAAAGCTACCTCAACACGATTTGTCCGGTAATCCAAGGCATCTCCAGTACTGATAAAAAGAGTAGCATCTTTCCCTGTTTCTAAAGAACCTACCGTTTTATCAATCCCTAAGATTTTCGCTGTGTTCAAGGTCAGTGCGCTAACCGCAACTTCTTTATCCAACCCAAAACCAACAGCATGTCCGGCCTGAAAAGGTAAGTTTCTTTCTTGCATCGGAGAATCACTCATATTGAACCCAAACAGAACGCCTGCTTTGTGTAAAGCAACAGCTGTTTTGAAAGGTTGGTCGATATCAGAATCTTCGTTTGGTGGTAGTTCATGAGCCTTGTTTAGTAACACTGCAACATTCTTACTCTTAAGAAAATCCGCAATCACCCAGGCATTACGCCCACCTACAATAACCGGCGTTACTCCGGCTTCTTCCGCAACCATGACAGCTTGCGTCATCGCTTTTACATCATTGGTATGAATATAAAGTTTCTTACTACCGTCAAACAACCCTAACATCGCATCAAACTTCAAGTTCGTATTAGGTCGATCTTTCTTTTCTTTGTATGCTTTGGCAGCAGCCATATAATCTTCTATTTCCTGTACCTGTTTATCGTAATCTTTATTCTTGGAAATTTTTCGAGTCTGCCAACTCCAACGACTAACTCTAGGCCAGTTCAAATGAATCCCTTCGTCAGTTTTATACGCTGCGTCTTCCCAGTTCCAGGCATCTAATTCGACCACAGAACTTTGCCCGGAAATACGTCCTCCCTGAGGAACGATCTGAGCAAGAAGAACCCCATTAGCTCTGGTCGTTGGCGGAACATTTGAATCTGTATTATAAGCAACAATTGCTCGTAAATTTGGATTCAAACTCCCTAACTCCCGAACATCACTAGTTGAATTAACAGCATTAATCTCTACTAATCCCATCTGCGAATTAGGTGCAATAAAACCAGGGTAGACATGTTTACCCGAAGCATCAATTACTTCTTCGAACTGTCCTCGATCGATACGAACAGTTGATCCGTCACCAACATTGGTGATCTTCCCGTTTTCAAAAGTAATGATACTGTTTTGAATAACTTTTCCATTACCCAAGTGAGCAGTAGCTCCGATAATGGCGATAGCCCCTTGCTGTGGGGGAGCCGGTGTTTGCTGCGCCATTGCCGTCAGCGTAACGCAGGATAAGAGTATAATATTTATAATGAATTTCATCATTGCAAAATTTTTATTTGTAAATAGATCTATCAATTCTTAGTCTAAAAGAATTAATCTACCATTTCATCTTCCATATCATCACAATGGTAATGGTGCTTTCGCTTCCCTGTCGCACCTCGAGTCTTTCCACCACCACTTTTATGTGCAATCATCTTTTGAATAAGTCGGTTACGTTCTGCCTGGATATTATCCTGCATCACCTCATCTTCCTGTCGGTCGAAAAACTTGATTCCGTCTACAAAAGTCATTTGAGCTTTAGCGTATACCGATAAAGGATTATCTGACCAAAGCACTACGTCTGCATCTTTACCCACTTTAATACTTCCGACACGATCATCAATGTGTAATATTTTAGCAGGGTTGAGCGTGACGAATTTCAAAGCTTCTTCCTCTGAAATATCTCCGTACTTTACTGCTTTGGCAGCTTCCTGGTTCAGGCGACGTGCCATCTCTGCATCATCTGAGTTAAAGGCTGTGAGTACTCCTTCCCGGTGCATGATTGCTCCGTTATAAGGGATAGCGTGAAGTACCTCATATTTGTACGCCCACCAATCTGCGAAGCTAGAACCAGCAGCACCATGCGCAGCCATTTTATCGGCAACTTTGTATCCTTCCAAAATATGGGTAAAAGTATTCACCTTAAAACCCAAATCATCAGCGACATGCATTAGCATATTGATCTCTGACTGGACATAAGAGTGGCAACTAATATTTCTTTCTCCCTTGAGGATTTCAGCAACGGTTTCTAAATCTAAATCACGACGAGTCTTTGGATCTTTTCGAAGTTCCATATACTCTTTAGCTCTCGTGAAATAATCCCGGTATACTTGCTCAACCCCCATTCTGGTATTAGGGAATCGATCATTATTATTCCAACTCGAACGTTTTACGTTTTCTCCAAGTGCAAACTTGATAAAGCCAGGAGCTCCTTCAAACTTCATTTCTTCTGGCGCGTATCCCCAACGCATTTTGATAATAGCAGACTGTCCACCGATTGGGTTACAGGATCCGTGTAGCAATTGCGCAGTCGTCACCCCGCCAGCTAATTGGCGATAAATATCAATATCTTCAGAATCTACCACATCAGAGATACTTACTTCCGCAGTACTTTCCTGAGTACATTCATTAACACCACGACTAATTGCGATATGCGAATGCTCGTCAATGATACCGCAGGTCAGGTGCATCCCGGTGCCATCAATTACTTGTGCTCCTTTGGCGCCAAGGCTTTTACCTACAGCAGAGATTTTTCCATTCGTAATAAGGACATCTGTATTTTCTAAAACCCCGTCCGCCTCATTCGTCCATACAGTAGCATTTCTGATCAGGTAGGTTTTTTGAGATGGTCTTTCTGACCAACCATAAGCCATAAAAGGGTAAAGTACTTTTCCAGTTGCTTCCGCAGTAGCATCTCCTTTCTTTTTCTTATCCGGAGTTGCTTTTTCATCTTTTTCTTCGGTAGCCAATTTACGCGCCGACCATGATGTCCAACTACCATCAACCTGCGTAGCATTACCAGACCATTGCCCTTCTTCCACAACACCAGACAATCTAACCTTTCGGGTTTCTTCTTTGCTTGGACTAAATGAAAGCGAAATCAAGCCTTTGGAGTAATTATGCTTTACATCAATCTCGGTAGAGTCATTAACTTCGATTTTCATTTTATTATCTACAACCAGACTATATTGCTGCCCGCCAACTTGTAATTGATACTTTCCATCCAGATTAGGCTCTTCTAATTGTTTAACAACGAAGGCTTCTCCACGAATCCAGTTGTGGTGAATTTTGGTTTTCTCACTGAAGATATTGCCAGATGTAATGATAAGGTTGGCTAACTTTCCAGCTTCCAGCGAACCAACCTGATCGTAGGCATTCATCATTTTAGCAGGTGTAAAGGTTAGTGCCTTTAGTGCCTGTTCTTCTGTGAGGCCATGCTTAATTGCTGTCCGAAGGTTCTTCCAAAAGTCCGACTTTTTCTTTAAGCCATGAGTTGTTAATGCGAAGGAAATATTTGATTTCGCCAACATGGCAGGATTTCCCGGAGCAAGCTCCCAGTGAAGCATATCTCCCAAAGAAACGACCATTGCATCATAAGGATCTTCTACGTCAAAAGCCGTCGGAAAATCCAGGGGTAAAATAAAGGATGCACCAACAGATCTTATTTCATCTAGTCTTTGGTATTCATCTCCATTCCCTTTGAAAATATAGTTTACGCCAAACTCTTCCCCCATCTTTGCTGCCCGTAAAATCTCAAGTCGATCACGTACATCAAAAACTTGCGGAAGTGCCGCTACCTCATTCCATGCTTCGAGAGAGATATTGGTTTCTTCTTTGCTTCCATAGTTTTTATACCAGTTGGCATCCGAATAGGTTTGTTTGAATAAAGAGATTCCTCCCATCAAAGACCCTGGGTAACTTTGCGGAGAATTCCCTTTTTTGAAGGAAAGCATATGCGCCACTTCAGGAATCAGGATCACTTCATGTTCTCGGCTTTCCCCTAATGTCACAAGGGTAGATGTACCTCGACTTAAACCATCCGCCTGATGCGTCATAACAACTCCGAAGCCATTATCCCGATAGTCTTTCGCAGCCTTACCATCGACAGTAAAGTTTTCATGCGCTCTGAACTCAGGTTTAAGCGCTTGATTCCAGGAGTATGCACCTTCTTTCTTACTTATTCTTTGCTGTGTTCTGCTAAAAAAACCTCCTCCTCCTTGTTCTCGCTTGGTCTCTGGCACACCATATGTAGAATACATATCGATCAATCCAGGATAGATTGTGAATTCGTTTTTTAGATCTACAACAATTGCTCCGGCAGGAATCGCAATACGCATTCCTACTGCTTTCACTTTGCCTTTCTCGACAACTAGCGTAGCGTTTTCAATTTTTTCGTTATAAGATTTGTAAATCGTAGCATTGGTAAATGCGTAAATTCCATCACGAACGTCGTAGACGCCATTTTTTGGAAAGGTTGACTGCGCAATCAGACTAGTACTAATCAAGCAGCTCAACAACAGGATTAGGGCGGTGAATTGTTTTTTCATAGAAAAAGCGTTAACTGATTTTAAGTTGAAGTTGTTAAGTAGAGGATAAAATCATCCATAACCTTTGTTATGTATTAAGCATATCCAATCAAAGATAAAAAGCTTATAAAGAACCCATTCCGTGCGACAATCGCTAAGGAACTTTAGCAAAGCAAAGCACTTTGAATTCGGAGTAATTTCAATGCGTAAGGTACAAATTAGAGCGGGCAAGAAAAAAATTAGCGGTGTAAGCGCAAGACAAATTACAAAATTATCGAATTAGTCCACTTATCAATCTCATCCTTTATCTTTGTAGGATGGAAGTAATACCTGAAATAAATACATTTGTTGACCTTATTCAAAAAAGCGTAGAAGAAGGCACCTTCGTCAAATTGACCTTAAGTAAGGTGACCGAGCGCGAGCTGGGCCTCAAAAACGTTTATATCCGGTTGATTGAGTTGAAGGGCACAGCGCATTTATCGTTTCAGAGCAGGTACGACACCAGAGATGAAGTAAAAAATCATACGGTTAATGATGCCCTGGACATTTTAAGGCTATGGCTGGGAGAGCGTTTTTTGAATGCGGATCTGCTTAGTACCACTGGCGATCACACCCTATTATTTAATCGAAAACGCAGGGTCAGGCTCTTACATAAAAAAGCTTCTACGCAGGTGGTTCCTCCCCGGATCCATGATCGCGACAAACAACGTACAATTAAGTCGGAAGGCAATCACTATCTGCAAGCTTTGGGTATAACGAATACAGAAGGGAAGGTGGTTAAATCCGGACAACGCAAATTCAAACAGATCAATAAGTATATTGAAATCGTCAACAATTATATTCAGGATACTTTCTCGAAGAAAACACTCAATGTGCTGGATGTAGGAAGCGGAAAGGGCTACCTCACTTTTGCCCTTTATGATTACCTGAAAAACACTTTAAACAAATCGCCGCAAATCGCCGGAATAGAATTACGACAGAACCTGGTAGATTTCACCAATGCGCTGGCCCGGGAATGTAAGTTCGAAGGTTTACAATTTGTCGCAAAAGACATCAATGACTTTGAGGTCAAAGATTTAGATGTTTTAATCGCCTTACATGCCTGCGACATTGCAACAGACATTGCGATCGCCAAAGGTATCCAATCTAAGGCTGAATTGATTATTGTAGCACCTTGTTGCCATAAACAAATACGGAAGGCAATGCAGCCAAAGTCTGAGCTGACGCCAGTATTAGAACATGGGATACTTCTGGAAAGACAGGCAGAATTAATTACCGATGGCATCCGGGCTTTACTATTGGAAGCACACGGCTACAAAACGAAGGTTTTTGAATTTATCTCCACTGAACATACGAGCAAAAACCTAATGATTGTCGGTACGAAAGATAGGGTAAACCCCGATGCACTTCAACAAATAGATGCGATCAAGAGTGCCTACGGGATTGAGTCTCATTACTTAGAAACCTTGATGCAGTGAGAGAGAAAAGCAAATGTAAAACTTGCTTCTCTCCCTTATACACTGTATCAATAAAACGCTTTCTTTTTAGTTATTTAAGGAGGCATCAGTAATAGCCGGAGATTCCAGCGTGTTTAAAAAAGTATAGATTGCATCCACTTCTTCATCGTGGAAATACTTAAGACAAGATCTTGCCAGATCCGTCATCTTACTCTTATCTCCTTTCGTTAGAGTTTCTCCGGTGCGGATCATATTGTGAAACTGATCCTTTGAATAAATCTTGATAATACTCAGAGGCGGTGCAGGAGAATCGCCCATCTCACCGCCTTGAAAATCTTGTCCATGGCAATTACTACAAGCAGTAGATGCTAAGTATTTACCAAAGGAAATTTGATCCGAAGGTTCATATTCTACCGGTTGTTCTACCTTGCTTAGTACTTCTTGTACTTTAGCTTCTAAATCGAACATTTTAAAGGCAAGTGCCATCTTGATAAAAAATCCTAATTCGCTTTTCTCTGGCAGTCCCTCGTTTTCGATAGGCTCAAGCGTTCGGAGATAAGCAATGATATCACCAATTGTTTCATCTGTATAATTGCTATACATATCGAAAGGCATGATTGCTGCAATTTCTCCATTCTTCTTGACCCCTGTACGTAAGAAGCGATACAGTTCTACATCAGAGTAATCCTGTACTAACTGGGTCACATTCGACGCAACCAATTTCCCTACCTGATCATCTTCGTGAAAGATACGTCCGGAGAAGTCATCCTGATGGCACCCGTTACAATGCGCAATTCGTGTTTGGCGAAAGCCCTCTGCAATGGAAGCACTGTCATTAGGTACTTCAAAGGAAGTTTTTAGTGGTACATCATAACTTTTGTACAATGTAAAATGTGCGGCAGTATAAATATACCCAAGGACCAATAATGCTAAGACTAGTATTCCGACCCCAATGCGTTTGAGATAAAATAAAGTTTTCATTTGAGTTTTTTGAGGTGTTCATTCAAAGGGAAATTCTTTGGTTAAACTTCTCTTGAATTGATTAATACTTTCTCTGAGGTTGCGGTGTGCGCTGATCCATACTTCTGCGCACGTAGCACCATAGCATAAAAAGAAATACTCTAAGTCAGCTCCGAAATTTCGGAGCCGACTCAGAGATTAAAACTATTTATTGGTTGATGAGGTAGCCTCAGGTGCTGGAGGATCAACTTCAGCTTCCGTAACTTTTACCATAATCTCAGCATGCGTTAGACTTCGGATTCCATCCATTTTATCCCATAAGGCATCTACGTCTTTACCCGGGTGAACTTTATTGACAGTCTCCATCATCTTTCCATTTGCTCTGGCCATTTGTTCGTATGAATCGTAAACGTCAACCGTTATAAAATCAGTCGTAAAATCAGTACCGTAAGGCAAAATACTTTGTGCAAGAATCCAATCTCTGGAATCACCCGCAGCTAAGCTTGCTTTGTGAACAGGCTTGAAAACTGTTTTTTCCATAGATACATAATCTTCTGACATACCAGGTTTCACATCCATAAAATTCATTACTGCCATCTTACCATCCGTTGGTCCGGGTGCAGCAGCATCCATTAAGTGGTAAATTCTTGAGCCTTTGAATTTGGCTGTTTCTCTGAATTTTTTCATGGTCTCTTGCATATCCATATCCGGCCAAAGTTTTTTGGCGATTTTCATTCCGGTCTCATCCGAATTAATTTTATCCAGTGCTGCCAAACCTTTGAATACACGTACTTCACGGTAATCACATTCGCAGTCATCTCCATTAGGATAATCTACACGATGGAAAGACCAGTCTACTAATAATCCCTGGCGGATCATCTCTTCATGGAACGGTTTACCCAGTTCGATAAACATTTTAGAGGTGCCTGGTTGTAACGCTTCGAAGCAAGCTACTTCAAAAAATATGTCAGTCGGGAATTCTGCTTTTTTCTCCTGTGCCTGGACAATTGAAGCATTGAGTAAGAATAAAGCGATTATTGTAAATAAAGCTTTGGGGTTAAAGAATTTGATCATTGAATTATTCATGATACAGTTGGTTTATATGCTATCCTGTTTTTCTCATGTCAGGCATAGCAGGGGTTAAAAAAGAATTTACTCTTTAGGGTTATACAGAGCCAGTCTTGTGTCAAATATTGTTTGGGTAATCTTTTAAGAAAACTACTTCAAGGCCTGTAGCCATTCTTGGTAATTTACAGCTGGTACATTTATTTGATCTGTTAAAAGAATGACTTCTGTATACAGATAGAAAGAAGCAAAAGCGAATCCGGCAAGTCCTAAGAATAGGATCAAAACATTTTTTGCGCCTTCTTCAAGCGGCGATATTCTTTTTACTTGAGACAGGTTATTCATAATTTGGTTTTTTGGAGTTGCTTAATATTGTTTTTCATTTACCTCGAAAGGTTATTACAAAGATGCGGGCAAATGAAACTCAGCACCCGGAGAAATCTTGCATTTTGTAGTACTTATCTTGCATCATCACTAAAAATTCTAGCACAAATCTTGCAAAAAACCCACTTACCTTAACCTAATCAACTGATTGTCAATAAGGTGTTAATTAATCTACTCGTCGTCGTTCAGCATCTGATCCTGTACCTCGTTTTCGGGAACCTTTCAATTTTTTATTACCAAAATTTCTGGAATAACTTAGTCTGAATTGAGTCTGTGAGAAATCTCCTAAAAACTCAGTTTGAATTCCAAGTTCAGAAAGGTCCTGTTCTACGCGCCACTCAAAAGAATTGAGAATATCATTTACGTTGAAACTAAGCACGCCGTTATTATTAGGAAGTTGCTTACGAATACCTAAGTTCAACATTCCAGTGGCAGCAATTTTAGCCGTACCAAACAGACTGGCCGTCTGATAAAATCCGGATACTTCTAAGCCAAAATCTTTCGGCAATTTGAACTGCTGAGCAGAATTGAATCGTAAATTTTTCTGAGCAAGCTCTAGCTGTTCTCCATTATATTCTGCTCCGACTTCTTGCCAAATACCCATTACATTATTTTGCATCGACCACCAGTCATTCACATAAACAGGAACTGCGAACATCAAAGTTGCGGTTTTACGATAGTCCAGATTACTGGTAAACCATATCTGCATATTGGTCTCCGGATCGAAGCGGTTTTGATGTTTAGCTATGGCATCATCTTCGTGCGTATATTCAAGCGAAATCATGCTTGACTTAAGTCGATAAGCTACTTTTACCGCATTCGAAATGGAAGGTTGAATAGCTGGGTTTCCGGAGTAAAAGGTAGTCGGATCCATAAAAATAATAAAGGGTGCCATATCCCGAAACGTAGGCCGATTGATCCGTCGGCTGTAAGAGAAATTGATACTATTGTTGTCATTTATCGTTCGGGAGAGAAATACACTAGGAAAGAAGTTGCCATATTTTCGATCTATTATATTGGGATCTTCCGGTGTACTAAGATTTGACTCCGTGTACTCGTAGCGTAGTCCTGCTTTAAAATCCGTCTTATCATCAATCTTATAATCTATAGCTGTATATACCGCAGCAATATCTTCCTGCAAGTCAAAATCAGCGGTAAAATTGGGATCTGCTTTCCAGCTATCTGACTCTAACTCTTCTACCAGTATATTATTTTCAAAATTGGACATGGTAGATTTAGCCCCTACTTCTACTTTTAGGTTATTCCCAAAAGATTTTGAGTAATCTATTTTCCCTACCAATATATTAATCGGAGTCTCTTTACTGGCTCTTACTTCTTGCTGAAACAGAAAACTGTTATTCGATCCGATATAGTCGTTGATGTACCCATTTGGGTTTTCATTTTGATAGTAGAGGTAATCAAAATCAACATTAAGCTTTGAATCGTCCGCAAAAGTATGGTTCACATTGACGTTTCCCATCAAGTGTTGCCAATGATTTATTTCATCGTTTGCAATTTCGATCATAGAATCCACCATTCCATTGGTTAAAACAGTATTGAGATTAGCGGCATCCATGCTCCACTCATTATCATAGCCAGCAGTCATAAAACCAACAACAGTCTTGTCACTCAACTCATAGTCTAAACCGAATCGAAAACTATGATTATGTTGTAATGCATTACGGTCGCTAGTGGTAAAGTTTTCCAGTTGGTTTCCATTTTCAAGTACATTCCGGTAGTTTTCAAAAAGTTGCACCTTAACGTTTCGGAGAAATGAATAATTCGCGAATAAGCTTAGCTTATTATTTCGATAATTAACGTTGACATTAGCAGAGTTTTGTTCTCCTCTGGCATATCCGGCCATTAAGCTAAAGGAACCGTTCCAGCCAGTATTCAGGTTTTTCTTTAAGACGATATTGATGTATCCGGCATCTCCCTGAGCATCCAGATTCGCCGGAGGTGTCGTTATTAATTCAATTTTTTCAATATCATCAGCACTCATGCCTTCCAGCATCTGGACTACTGCGGCAATTGGGCTATAATTAATCTTGCCATTAATCATTACCACTACTCCGCCTTTTCCGGAGAGGGCCAATCCACTATTTTGTCGATCAACAATTACTCCCGGAGAGCGCTCCAGTACTTCAAGGGCATTACTCCCCGTAGAGGTGATACTGTTTTGGATATTAACAACCAGTCGATCAATCTTTTGCTCATATAAAGGCTTCTTTGCCTTTATTTCAATTGTATTAAGCACTTGTGCATCAGGTGCCAACTGAATAATCCCCATGCTAATATCTCCACGATCAGGAGAGACTCGTAAAGGGTAGGAATATTGGGCAGCATATCCAATCATTGAATACTTCAGGATAAAGCTTCCGGCTGCAACATTATTGATTTGAAAATCACCGTCTTCATCTGTTAATGCACCTTTTACAAGAGACGAATCTTGAGCATTTAAGAGTAAAACATTGCAAAAAGGCGCTGGCTGTTTTTGTTCATCTAATATTTGTCCAGTAATATTATTCTGTCCAAATAAAAGTTGTGTACTAAAAATAAGAAATACTACAGTGTACGAAATTAAAGCATTGGTTTTCATAATACAGGAGTTATACAGGGTTAATAAAGCGTGTATCGATTGATTAAAAGATGTTTAATTGATACGATACAAAGATGGGGGTGAATTTAGGCTTAGGCCCTGCACTATCTCTTCAAATAGTAGCACTTATCTTGCAAGTGCAATGTTAAATACTAGGAATCATTATGCAGACGGTTGCCAAATAAATGCTAATTCATTAATTATCAGCAACTTATCTACGTACGTCACGTGGAGGCTTTCCAAAAGCATCATTAAATGCCCGAGAAAAATAATTAGGATCTGAGAAGCCTACTTCGTAGGCAATTTCTGAGATATTCATGTCCGTTTCTTTCAGAAGGTGCATTCCTTTTTGTAAACGGATAGATCGGATAAACTGAGAAGGGGTTTTGCCGGTTACGGCTTTAAGTTTTCGATAGACTTGAGTTTGACTCATCAATGATAATTGACTAAGCTGAGGAACACCAAATTCAATATCTCCAATATGCTGATCAACAATCTCATGAAGTTTATTGATAAACTGGTCGTCAATCGGCGAACGTTTAGCGCTTTCCTGCTTCGGAGCATCCCCATTGGAATAATAAGATTGTAGTTGCTTTCGCAATGCTACCAATTGCCCCAAACGAATCAGTAACTCGTCTTTATTAAAGGGTTTTGTAAGGTATGCATCCGCACCATATTTCAGACCATGAATCCGGTCATCCACCGTTGCTTTTGCAGTTAGAAGAATAATTGGAATATGACTGGTTCGTTCATCTGTTTTTAAAGTTTCGCAAACCTCGTAGCCATTTTTAATCGGCATCATCACGTCACTGATGATGATATCCGGAATTTTCTCTATCGCGTATTCAATACCTATTTCTCCGTTTTTGGCGACGGTGATTTCGTAATCTGTACTCAGGATAGATTCAACATAAGTCACTACATCCGGATTATCCTCCACCAATAATAAGATTGGCCGGCTAATATCCCCTATGTATTTTTCTTCTTTACGCACTGATGCTCCTAACGGAGCGTCCTCAGAAGTTCCTGTAAATGGAACCTCTGGTCGAGTAAACACTTGTGGCGACGCTGCTTTTTTGGCTTCCTGACGAACCTTAAGTAAGATTTCAAACTCTGTCCCTTTTCCTATTGCGCTCTTTACCGAAATCTCCCCCTCCATTAATTCAACCAGTTCCTTAGTCAGCGCAAGCCCTACTCCGGTACCTACTGTCATATCATTACTGTCCTCTTCTTCAACTCTATAGAACCGTTTAAAAATATGCGGTAGTTTATGTTCTGGAATGCCTTTACCGGTATCTTTAACTTTTATCTTTAATTGATTTTCCTCCGTTAGGGATGTATGTAGGATAACTTTTCCTGTTTCATCTGTAAACTTGATCGCGTTTGACAACAGGTTGTAAACTATATGCTGAACCTTAACTTCATCGTAATCCATTAGTTGCTCCTCAACTTCTGAATAAAAGGTTAAGCGAATGCCTTTTTCTTCCGCCATTGAATAAAAAGATTCCGTCAGGTATCTCAAGTAAGCAACGATATCATTTTGTACAAAATTAAGCTGAAGGTTATTCGATTCAATACGTGAAAGATCTAAGAGCTGATTGATCAGTTGTAACAAGTTCTTACTATTTCGCCGAATAAGACTTTTCTCCTGCTCATGTCCTTTTATGTTCTCATTCATCCCAAGGATGACGGTCAGCGGTGTTCTGAACTCATGCGTAATATTGGTATAAAACTTTGATTTAAATTGACTAAGCTCTTTTAATCTTGCAGCCTCTGCCTGCTCCTGCGCTTGTAACAACTTATTTTTTTCTAACTCAAAATGAGCAGACTGTCGAGCTTGCTCGATTTCTCGTTGACGATATGCCAAACCCAGAGAAAAAGCAATAAGCTCCAGGATCGTCCCGACCTTGAAGTAAATCAGCGAAAATGCAGGTGATACTCCTCGTGCAATAGCGGTAAATAAAAAACCCAGGCCCATAAAAATAATACCCGCTACGATGAAATATCCTTTTTTATCTCTTGTCTTATACAAAGGATAAATAAACGAAAAGGCGGACAAGACAAATAATACGATATAGGAAACCGTTACCAGGTCGGCAACCGCATAGCTAAAGTTGGACTTAAAGATCAAAACAATATCAACCACCATTAAAAAGAGACCCAACCAACATAACCACTTAAAATATCGATCCCAACCTGCAAGCAACTTTCCTAAATCCAAAAAACTTCGCATAAACATGACATAACTCATCAAGCCAAAATAAATGACCAACTTGCCAAAGTATAAGTATTTGGGCTGCTCAGGAAACAAATAAGGTTCCAGCCAATCTGCCAGATCCTCTGAAATAAAGGAAGCATAGATTACAAGCGCCAAAAGATAGACTGAATAATATATATAGCTCCGATCTCCTCCAAAGAAGTAAAGAATCAAATTATATATCAACATCATTAACACAAAACCAACAAAGATCACCGTTCCGGTTTTGCGCTGTTGCAAGCTTGAATAAAAAGTATCCGCATGCTTTAGGCTCAACTCGTATCTAGGTGGAATCGATTCTCGTTCGCTTTTTCCTTTAAAATAAATTTGGATTGGTTCCCCTGGGCGCAAGAGCAGTTTGATCAAATTACCTTCTGAGGTCGCTAAAAAATTTTTCTCTTTTTGTGGTACAAAGGTTCCGTTACGTTGCTGAAGAAAAGTTCCATCTGTCTGTTGGATAAATACATCCAATTCTGTCCAGGTATTTGAGAAGCGAAGCACCCATTCGTATTGTTGTCTGCTAACTGGAAGTTGGCTTTCAATAGTAATTCGTCCCCAATAGAACAATCCTGATTTTAATTCAAAATCGATTTCAGAGACCGGTTTAAAAGCTGAGACAAACGCAGCACTTCCAAGATCATCAACAGAATATTGATTATCCTGATCTTGCAAAACTTCGATAAAAGCATCAAGGGAATAGTCTTCCGACGGGGAACGGATAATGAAATTATCTGCAAAACCTTGAAGGCATAGCAAGATTAGTCCAAGAAAGAGGAGGCTCTTTTTCACTAGACGATTAATTGGAGTTATAACCGAATATACGAATAGTTTACAAATAATCCTGCCTTAAGCCCCTTACTAAGCTTATAAGAAAAATGAGAATTATTCGTTATATTTAAATAAATATTCACCCTATTACAGTAAGAATATATCTAAACACCTTCGGTAGTCTATTAGTATTTATACAACTCTTCATACCTCTAATAACAAATCTACTTTTTCAAATTCCGCTCAAAAATTTGTTATGAAATACCTTTGCCTCCTTGTTTTTTGTCTGCTATTTTCCAATAGCTACGCACAAATGCTTGATGAAGAAGAACGCACTACCCGTGCTTTAATCATTGGCATCTCTGATTATGAGGATGAGGAAATCCCCGATTTAAAATTTGCACACAAAGACGCAAGTGCTTTTGCAGCGTTCCTGCAATCAGAAGCTGGAGGTTCTTTAGCTAAAGAACAGATAATGCTCCTGGAAAATGAAGATGCAACGACCGGAAAAATCATAGCCGCACTCGATTGGCTTTTGGATGAAAGTAAAGAAGGAGACCGAAGCATTATTTATTTCTCGGGGCATGGGGATGTAGAAACCAGGACACGTTTTCAAAGAGGTTACCTCCTGACTTATAATACACTTTCAAAAGTATATGTCAGTGGAGCACTTCCATTAGGATATTTAGAAGATGTAATTAAGACGCTTTCCTTTGAAAATGTAGAAACGATCATTATAACCGATGCTTGTCATTCCGGAAAACTAGCGGGTGCTGAGATCAACGGTACACAGGCAACTGCCTCGATTCTTTCTAAAAGCTTTGCGAACGAACTTAAGATCATGTCTTGTCAACCGGATGAATTAAGTGTTGAAGGTGAACAATGGGGAGGTGGCAGAGGTGCTTTCTCTTTTCATTTGATTGAAGGCCTGATCGGCCTTGCAGATGCCAATGAAGATGCAACGACCAATCTAATGGAGATCGAACGTTACCTTCAGGATAATGTATCCAAAGAAGTGGCTCCTCAATCTCAAATCCCTTTCACTGTTGGCAAAAAAAATACAATCTTATCCTTTGTAGATGATGCTAAAGTGGAAGCACTCAAAAAACAAAAACAGGATAAACTACAACTCCTAGCCTCCGTTGATTCCAGAAGTTTAGCTTTCCTTAGAGGTGGTAATAATACTGATACTACGCTTCAAAAACAATATGATGCTTTTCTAGTCGCCTTGGATAATCATTTACTCTTAACACCCAAGGATTCATCCGCTTACTACTATTATACCCAGTTAGCTAAGGCTCCTGAGATGAAGCCAGTACTTGGTAATATGCGTAGAAATTTAGCAGCAGCCTTTCAGGATGATGCACAGAAAGCATTAAATGCACTGCTGCGTTCAGACCCTAAAGAAATCAATAAACTCCGTTATCATCGAGCGGAATATTTACGCTATCCAAAGTATATTGAAAAAAGTATTGAGCTTCTCGGAGAGGATCATTTTCTTTCTAACACGCTTAAATCTCGTCAGTATTATTTTGAAGCAATCAACCTGATTCTTAATACTTCAGATTTCGAAACGGATGAAGACCTCAAATGGGATTACTACAGAGATGCAAAAAAATTACTTTTAAAGGCAATTGATCTTGAGCCACAAGCAGCTTACCTATATAATGCTATCGGTTATTTTTATGCGAATCGTTCTCCAAGTAATGTTGATAGCGTCCTTCATTATTGTAATAAAGCACTTGAGTATTCGCCAACCTGGCTCGTTCCTTACTTGAGTATTACAGAAGAATATTTTTACAACCTCAAAGATTACCAAAGTGCGGAAAAGTGGTTACTGAAAGCGTACGAAATTGATCCGGAAGCCTTTGTAATTTTAGAAAACCTAAACTGGCTCTACCTTAATGTCGGTCGAATTGATGATGCTATTCCTATCTCTCGAAAAATGGTAGACCTTCGCCCTGACCTCTTTAATAGCTATGGCAATTTAGGTGGTGCATACTATGCTGCCCAAAATTATCCAGAGGCCATCAAGTGGTATCAAAAAGCACTGGAGATCGATCAATCCCCTTCTAACTGGGTACATCAATTTTTGGCCTACAGTTATTTCTATGTTGACAAACAGGAAAAGGCTAGTGCTTATTTCGAGCGCCTTCTAAAAGATGAACAGGTCCCTTTATGGATGAAACGTAAGTATCACTGGTGGTATGGTGCCGGACTTCTTAACACCACTGATAATTTAGCACTAGCCGAGCAGTGTTTTTTACGATCAATAGAAGGAGAATTGAGCCTAGCTAATCAATTGGAAAACAAAGCCTACCTCGCAAAAGTAAAATTCTTACAAGGGGATTATCAAGCGTCCATTAATTACCTGGAGGAAGTTTTCAACAATGAAATTACAAATATCAATGCCTTCATTCTTGCCTATATCATAAAAGCAGAATTGGCTTATAAGGATGGAGACAACAGCAAGGCGGAGTTGTATTTTCAAAAGGCACTTCAACATACTACCGGCGTCTATATCTTTGACAAAGATTTTAAAGAAGAGACAATGCTTAGATATGGTAGATTCTTAATGGATCAAAATAGAATGGAGGAAGCTCGGCAGCAATTTGAGACTTGCGTAGAGTATACAAATAAAAATGGATATACCGGCTATTATGGTTTAGCTCTACTGGCCGCAAAAGAAGGTCGTCAAGAACTTGCGCTCGACCAAATTGAAAATGCGCTATTACATTATCATCCGCTAAAGAGCGATTTTACTCAAGAACCATTATTCAAAAAAATCAGAAAAACGAAGCGATTTAAGGCCTTAATGCAACAACATTTTAAGCATGCTGAATAAGGGGGAGGTTAGCCTTGTACGTACACTACACACTTCTCTTCAAAGAAAGGTTCGTCGGGAAAATACTTAGAAATAGGATAAACTTCTACGTACTCATTACGAGGAAGTGCATCTATTTCTGCGCGAATATTTCCGCCTTTCAAGGTTATCAATCCATTGGGAATGGCATGAGATTCTTTTTTCTTAAGTAATCTAAAGCTCCAGTCAATCAGTTTATCCAGACTGGCTACAGCCCGACAGATTACAAAGTCGAAATGATGTTTAAGTTCTTCTGAACGCACATGTTTGCCTTTTGCATTTTTAAGGTCAATGGCATCAATAACCTCATTCACTACTTTGATCTTTTTTCCACGACCATCAATCAAGGTAAATCTGGTCTCCGGATAAAGGATAGCTAAGGGAATCCCCGGAAAACCGCCGCCCGTCCCTAAATCAAGCACTTCCGCTCCAGGAAGGAAGGTAACTACTTTCGTAATTGCTAAAGAATGCAGGATATGGCGCTCCACAATATTTTCGATATCCTTACGAGAGATGACATTAATCTTATCGTTCCAATCCTCATACAAATCAGGAAGTTGAGCAAATTGATGTTTTTGCTCTTCTGTCAAATGAGGAAAATACTTGTGTAATACATCCATTATTTCGCGCCGCTTAATTGTGAATCGCAAAGATAAGCTTTAGCCCTGAATAAATATCGCCTGTCCATAGCATTCGACTATAGACAGGCGATTTTGAACGTACAGATCAATATGGATCAGCGATCGTTCCTGACATTCGCGTTAGCGAGTGGTTAGGAAAGCACTCGCGAATAAATATTAGTCCATTGATTGATAGAAATTATTGCGAAAAGTTGATTATAGTCAAATTATCCTTTTGAGACTATACTTCGTTATTTCTCTCAACCGTAGCTAAGGCTACGCTTTTCGAGTAATGCCTCGTCTATTCTCAAAATCACTAATTCGGTTTGCCTAAAAAACTTCTCGTAATAATTTCTGATATATCTTTGATCAATTTTCCGTTATGTTTTAATTGTAAGATTCGCCCGGAATGAAGAAAAACAATACTTAAATGATTTCCGGGATGCTAAGTTTTGGTAATAACAGGGCCTCGATTATCGTTGTGCAACAGCTACTTCAAGCACTTCTTCTGCTTTTTTCGCCTTTTTTACTTTTTTCTTTTTAACTCTTCTTCGATTGGACTCCAGATAAGCCTGTGCTCTTGGAGATTGTAGTAATTGAAAAAGAATTTCTTTAGCGCGAAACAATTGTGCCTTAACTGTCCCTAGAGGGATATCCAGTTCTTTTGCAATTTCATCATAGCTAAGCTCTTCGAAATAGCGCAACTCAATCATTAAGCGATATTTCAAGCTCAACTCACCAAGCATACTTCGCATTAAACTTAATCGCTGTTGACGCACCATCTGCATCTCCGGATCAAGTGTACCAGAAGGAATATTGCTTGAAAAATCATGATCACTATTCGGTTCGATCGGATCATCAATTGACAAAAGGTGTAATCGCTTCTTTCGAATATGATCAATACAATTATTGATTGCGATTTTAAACAACCAGGTACTAAAGGCATAACGAGGAGCGTAGCTTGGTAATTTGTTAAACGCTTTACCAAAAGCTTCCAATGTTAAATCCTCCGCATCATCGCGGTTGTTAACCATCTTAAGCATCATGTGAAAAATTGAACTACGGTAGCGTTCCATGAGGTTCGCATAAGCGCGTTGGCAACCGCCGATTGCCTTAAGAACCATGTTGTAATCTTCTTGTGCGCGTGGAGATAGGTTCGTTGTTTTTTCTGCAGGTTTCGTTTGAGTCTCAGCTGCAGGGGCTGCTGTTGTTACTTCCATTGATTTGTATTTCCAGTCATTAAAACCGGAGAGAAAACCGAATAGTAGAGTACATGACAGAAATCAAAAAAGGGAATCCAATAGATTAGGGCTTTGTCCTGTAGTTTTTTGAATGTTGTTCTGTACAATAGGATTATAATGGTCATTCTCACCAGATACAATAATACAACCACATCAAATATTGTGCTAAATTTTAATGTTAGTAGCACAATGCCTCCTAAATAGAACAAGAAGTGACTCAGAGTATACAAACCAAGTAGCGACTGGTGTGTCAAATTATAGTGTTTCCCTGCGGTCAAGTGTCTTGCTTTTTGTTTGTAATACGCCTTCCATGATTGTTTTCCTTCCGAATACACAAAGCTTTCAGGGCTAAGTGAAATCCGGGTATTTTTAGAGTTGGCAACAGCATTGATGAATAAATCGTCGTCTCCCGAAGCAAGATGGTCGTGGTCAGTAAATCCACCTGCCTGATGAAAGAGTTTTTTTCGATACATCAAATTTCTGCCGACCCCCATGTAGGGCATACCAGCAAGAGCGAAAGAAAAGTATAGTGTAGCAGTTAATAGTGTCTCATAGCGAATCCACTTGTTAAGTAGGCCTTTCGCTTTTTTGTACGGACCGTAACCAAGAACGATTTCTGTTTGGTCATCGAGATGGCTAACCATATCTCTGATCCAATTATTGCTATTTGGTACGCAATCCGCATCTGTTAATAATAGTAATTCGTGTTTTGCTGATTCAATCCCTTTGGCTAATGCAAACTTTTTTCCAGTGCCTTTGGGCTTGTTTTTAAGCTCAACGATACGCAAGATAGGACAATTTATATTAAATTCCAATAATATGTTACTCGTTGAGTCTGAGGAATCATCATCCACAACGATTACTTCATAGGAACGGTAGTTTTGATTTAGGATGCGGTTCAGATTTTTTTTCAAGTTCTCCTCCTCATTCCTCGCACAAATAATTACGGACACTGGTGGAGTCTCCACCGAGGAAGAGGAGGTGGTAGAGGAATATCTCGCTAATCTTGAAAATAGCAATAACCAATAAAGAAGCTGAACGATAAATGCGGTTACAAATACGACAAGAACTATTGTAAATAGCATACTACAAGATACGTAATGATTTACCGAAATTTAGAAATGCGGTTGCAAAGCAGCCATTAATACTTCACGTTGTTCCATCAATTGCTGGAATAATTCCGGATTTTCTTTTTTTACTCGCTGAGCCTTACGATCGCTGATCCACTGGAGCCAAGACTGGCGATACTTCCAAGCCAGCCAGCCAAGGGGTAATAAAGAGAGTAGATAAACCCAGGCAATATTCACTCCTGCAAAACGGGCAACGATCTTCGTTTGGATAAAATAAAACAGTGGAATAAAAATCAAGCCTCCCAAAGTCTTTGCTGCCGGGATATACCCATGGTAGATTTTTAAGCGGTGAGCAATCCATCCGGGAATTCCAAACCCTAAGAGGTTATTCAACCATCCGTATACAAAAAACGGAAAGCCCAGGATAAACCCAATCCATTTCGACCAATTGAGTTTTTCGTTAATACTCGAAAAAAAAGAATCTTCTTTTAAGCCTGCGGACTCTAACTTTGAAAAATAATCTTTGACTTTCTGCGCAAGCTTACTATAAGTTGTTTCATCTAAAGATTTCAACCACTTCAGTACTTTTTCGCTTCGTTGAAAATGAGGTCCCGGATCTTGCTTAGCCTGTGATTGCAAAAGCGTTTGAATTTGTAGCAGTAAGGTATCCATCTCTTCTGTCTCCGTATGAAAGACCAAAGACTCCATATGTTTTTGTAAGTCTTTCGTCAACTTTTTCGCTGTAGGAAAAGGCTTTTCCTGATAATCCTTCTCATACTGCTTCAACTCTATTGGAGCGCCGACATTTACTAAAACCTCACTGCGAAAATCTTTCGGTGCGGTGTAAGTAAGCCCCACCGGAATAATTTTTAGGCCGAGATCAAAGTTCTCCTTACTCTCAGCACTCAATGCGATCCTGGCAGTACCCGTTTTTACCTGTCGTAACCGCCGCTCGATATTGGAAGTCCCCTCTGGAGCAATATAAATCACCCCACCCTTCGCAAGGTGTTCGTCTGCTCTTGCAAAGCTATCCGTATTATTGATTCGACGGCCATTTACATCTTTTGGTCGCTCTACCGGAATACAATAAACTTTCAAGAAAGCTGCAAAGGCCGGATTACCAAATAAGCCGGCATTCGCCAAAAAGGATAATCTGCGAGGGGTTTGGATCCCTACATTCAATGGGTCCATCAAAGTACTAGGATGGTTAGATACCACGATCCCGGGGCCTTTAAACCGTAAGCGCTCCGGATGAAGCACAGTCGTCTTTGAATAAAAGATTCGATAACTGATCACAACGAGTGATCTCAGAAAGAAGTAGAGTAGATCCGCTAAAAATTTCATCAGGCACGAAAGTTAAGCAAAAAGTCCTTAACTGCATTATCAAAAAACTGTCCTTCATTAAAATGAAAAACAACTTCTACCGGAAGGACATAAATCGGCATTTTGTTCTGGATAATAAAATCCCGATGCATCTCTAATCGCATCGCATCTTTCTCCGTTGTTAAAATAATTTTTCGTTCGTTCTCAATCTTATCAAATTCATTTTTCAGATTGGACAAATCGAATTCATTAAAAAAATGATGATCCTCATATTCCAGGGCCTTTACATAGTTTACTTTTTCATAAAGGTACTGAAGTAAGTAATCCGTGTTTGCAATAGCACAGATCAACAGCACATCAATATTTTCCTTTAAAGGAAGTACATAATTCCGCTGAAATATAAAGTATGGATTTTGATACTGATAATAGGAAAAGAAAATACGCTGAGCAGGAAAGGGTTTTATCTCATCAATAAAATCTAATTTTTGCTGTTCTGTAATCTGTGGTGGGCATTTGGACACTATAATAATATCCGCCCGATGATAAGCAGAACGCCACTCTCTCAAACGACCGCTTGGCAATAAATAATCTCTCGTAAAAGGTCGCTCAAACTCTGTTAATAATACATTCAGTCCGGGCTTTACTGATCGATGCTGAAATGCATCGTCAAGAAGAATAGCTTGTGCACGAGGATAATCCATCATGATACTCGGGATCGCATAAGCTCTACTCTCTGCAACAGCGACAAAAACATCCGGAAACTTCCGCTTAAATTGTAAGGGCTCATCACCTACCTTCTCTGCCGAAAAGTTAGGCTTCGCGACTAGGTAACCTTTCGTCTTACGCTTATATCCCCGACTCAAGGTCGCGACGAAAATATAATCCTTCAGAAGTCGGATCAGGTATTCAATGTGAGGCGTTTTTCCTGCTCCTCCAATAGATAAATTACCCACAGAGATAATTGGAATATCAAACTCTACCCCACGAAGAAGATTATTACTATAGAAGAAATTACGCAAACCAACTCCTATACCATAGAGCATTGAAAAGGGGGCTAAGAGGATTCGGACGAGCGTATTTTGAATCATTTAAACTATTAGATTGGATACAAGGTATCGCAAAGTTAACAAAAGTGCCGATTGACGCATACTTTAAAGGCTTGGACGCCAAACTATGTTTTGACAGAAGACTAAATATATATTTTTCTCCACATTAAGGTACTGCTTTAGGGCGGGGATGTCTTTCAGTCTGCTTAATTTGTTTTTCATTCTTATCTTCACTCTTAAAATACTTATATGCAAGCCATGATCCTGGCCGCTGGTTTAGGTACTCGCTTAAGGCCGCTCACCAATGATCGCCCCAAGGCTATGGTCGAAATCCATGGCCGCCCTTTGCTAGAATGGACTATTCGCCGTTTGATTCAACACGGGTTCGACAAAATCATCATCAATGTCCATCACTACCCTGATCAGATCATTGACTTTCTTAAGGCAAAAGATCACTTCGGTATTCATATTGAGATATCTGACGAGAGAGATCAAGTTTTAGAAACTGGAGGTGGTTTAAAAAAAGCGCAAGCGTTTTTTGACAAAGCACCATTCCTACTATGCAATACTGATGTTATCACGGACATTAATCTCAAAGCTTTCTATCAGTCACATCTGAACAGCAAGGCACTCGCTACGCTCGCTACTCGCTGGCGAAGTACTTCTCGTTATTTAATCTTCGATGAATCCAAAGTTCTCTGCGGCTGGCAAAACATCAAAACCGGCGAAGTTAAAATGAGTCGCCCCTCCAAAGGAAATCTACAACTCAGGGCTTTTAGTGGTATGCATATTATAGATCCAAAGATTTTTGAATTCATGACCGCCCAGGGAAAGTTTTCTATCATTGATACCTACTTAAGACTTTCAGCCGATCATCCTATCAAAAGCTATCCGCATGATGATGATACCTGGATTGACGTGGGGAGGCCTGAAAGTTTGAAAGAAGCAGAGGTATACATGGGTAATAAGTCATGAGTCATGGG
>JAHDHW010000249.1 GCA_020631105.1 Saprospiraceae bacterium
TAAAAAGTAAAGTCCAACCGCATCGTTACATTAGTTGGTGCTTCCAATAATGCGGGACGTACAGTATACTCTTCATTGAAGATGTTCTGTGCGATCAGCGATAGTTTGGCTAGCGAATTAAAACGATAAGCCACGCGAGCATCCATACGAACAGAACCATTCGTATCTTCCTGACGATGCTCCATTAAGCCCTTGATTGTCTGTTCAAAGATAAAATCAACCGCTTCCATATGACTTAAATAATTCCCTGATAAGCCCAAGGAAAAGCCTTTATAAACACCTTCCACATCCAACTTAGCGGAGTGCTTATTTCGATACTTAAGCACATTAAAATCCGCAGAAGAATTCCAGGCATTCGCCTGCGCTTGATTACCATCCGCAGCATTGATCAAATCTTTACCGGTGATATCGAACTCTTGAAATTTAGGATCTGTATAAGTATATCCTCCAAATACGTATAGTGTAAGGTCATCACTAACTTTCCCTTCTCCCATAATACCTATATCAATACCGGTAATCCGAGTACTTCCAACATTCTGAGACTGGAAACCAAGAAAGTTAGGCACCCAGGTAAATTCCATCATATTATCATATTCCGACCAAAAGGCAGCAATATCCAGAAAACCATTAAACTTCCCTAATTTGAATCCTTGCTTGACGCCTATCTCAGCCGTCCATCCAGTTTCAGATTCCAGTAAGGGATTAGGAGCTACACGAATCGCTCCCGCTACTGTAGAAACAAATTTCTCGGCAATAGTCGGAAAACGGTAACCTTGCCCCCAGGAAGTACGAATAAAGGTTGCTACGCCTGCCTGATAGTTCGCACCAAAGCGAAATACCGGCTTAGCTTCTACAGAACGTCCATCTGGGATCGTATCTCCCAAGACCACTTCGGGGCTATTGATTACATTTCTTTCATATCGAACTCCGGTCGAAAGATTTAGCTTATCAAATACCTTTTTATCCAATTGAAGATAGCCTGCAAGGTTAGAAGTAGTGTACGTCGTATCCCCATATATTTCTGCCTGAATTGCAGAGCGAACACCCACAATCCCACCGGTCAATACTAAATTCGTTTCTTCGAATCGTTTTTGGTATTGATACTCTCCGTAATAGAGTTGAGAACTATTCGACTGTCCTCCATCATTATTATTATCAATGTAATAGGCACGGCTAAGAAACTTGTGCTTATTCCCTTTATCATCAAAATAATGTACAAAAGGATCAATATAAAATCGAGTAGGTTTAGAGTTTGAAAAAGAGGTCTCATTTCCTCGTAAGGCATCAGCACCCCAATCCTTCCAATAAAAATAACTGGAGCTCTTTCTTTTATTAAAATTCGCATTTACACCAACTGATAGTTTGTCCGTAATCCGGTAACGCAGATTAGTAGTGACTCGACCATATCGAGAAGTATTATTTTCTTTATAGTCATCTTTCCATTTACCAAAAGCACTAAAGACTACATCCAGCTTATCTATCTTTTGTTTGTGAGAGATACTCAAACCAGTATCGAAAGGTTGTTCATCATACCAAACCTTATCTTTATCCTTAGGGTCTAAAAACGTGGTAAAAAATTGCGCAATCTTTGTCTCAGGTTCACTCTTTGCATACGCGGTTCGTAAGTTTATAATACCATTCATAGCAGAGGAACCATATAAGGCAGATGCTGCTCCTTTTACCACTTCGATTTGATCGATACTTTCAATAGGTAAATCTGACCAATTGGGCCTTCCTGCATCCGCTTGTAAGGCTGGAATATCATCGACCAATAACAACACACGACTCCCGGCACCATAAGACCAACCTGAACCACCCCGAATATTTGCCTGCCCATCAATCATGGTAACCCCCGGCACTTTTTGTAAAGCCCCTGAAACGGAAGTTGAGTTTACCGCATCAATTAAACGAGGTTTAAGTATATCGAGAGACACAGTTACTTCACCAAGCGGTTTTTCATATTTACCACTCGTTACGGTTGCAGTCTGTAGTAAAGTAGCACTTTCAGAAAGTTGTATTTTTAGCTCCGTGACCTCACCGCCAATAAGCGTGTAAGGAGCGGTCATTGATTCATATCCGATATAGGAAAAAGAAATACGGTAATCACCTGGTTCAAGGCTTAATTCAAAGCTACCATCATAGCTTGTCATTCCTCCCGTATCCCCCGCTTTTATGGTTGCACCAATCAATGGTTCACCAGAGTTCGCATCGGTAATGATACCTTGAACCAAAGCTTTTTGAGCAAATAAAGAAGTAGATAGAATTAATAAGACACTGGTTGTCAGCAGGTTGAGTATAAAACGGTTCATTCAGCTAGAGATTTATAAAATGATCTTAATCTGATTAGGGTGTCGCTGCTAGTGTACTATGATAGGTTTGACCGCGGTCAAAACGTTATACAAAATTAATTTATTATGTTTAAAATCCAGTCAAACAGTCGAATCTTATGTTTTCCTTAAGGCAAAATGTCCTTCAGTTATTACTAATTGTTAGCTTATTTTCAGGGTTTTATACTTCGCATTCCTGATTTTATTTAAAGTACCCCTTTATGGATTTTATAAAAAATTTAACAAATATGTAGGCAATAGTCCATTTTCGGAAATCGTTTCTCTGACGCCTAACGAGCATTTATTCAAAATGGAAGCGCAAGAGTTTTAGTGATTTTCGCTAACTTGCAATTCTAAATTTTAAACCTTTATCTCAAAATCGTTTACCTCCAAAGGGAGGAAATAAAAAACATAATTATGAAGCAAACAGTACTATTCTTCCTACTTCTCCTTGGTACTTTCTCATTAACTGCACAATGTGTACCTGATGAAACTTACCGTGACTCAGCTATTGGAGTATATCCTCCCCCAATCAACGCGGATAACCCAGATGGTGGAATCTCAGAAAACGCTTGTATCAATTCTCCTTATGAGTTTACCCTGACATTTAGAATTGCTGCCACGACAGTGATTAGTGGAATTGAAGTAGGGATTGACTCTATCGTTATTGCGACAGAAGATGCTGTAACTGGTCTACCAAATGGAATTACCTATGACTGTAGTCCTGGAAACTGCGTTTTCACACCTTCTGACACTATTGGTTGTCTCCGTATTTTAGGAACCGTAACGGACGATAATGCTCCTGGAGATTATGAACTCGGCATTGCCACCACAATTTATACTTCCGTATTGGGATCTATCAATCTAGAATTTCCAAACGCGGTAATCCCTGGTGCTGACGGTCAGTATATCCTTACAGTTGAAGAAGAAGGAAGCACAAATTGTTTTGTCGTAAGTACGGAAGATTATTTATCTCAGCATGTAAGAGTAAGTAATAGCCCGAATCCCTTTAGTACAACTACAACCATTGAAGTTGGCTCGGATGTTAATGAAGAACTAGACTTTGTTGTCTATGACATGGTCGGCAACCTGATCCATAAGCGAAAAGTAAATATCCAGACTGGATTAAATCATTTTGATTTTGATGGTTCTACGTTGCCTAATGGCATTTATTCCTTTAGTCTGAGTAGCGAGCTAGGTACCATTTCTCGTAAAATGGTCATCAATCACTAAATAGATTCTATTCCCATAAACTTAACCCGGAGGGTGCTTTCGAGTACCTCCGGGTTAACCTGTTAAGTTACACCCTACACTAGCTGAGAACATATACTTGCATTGAAGCGAATTGCTTCAGGTACAGTATATGCTGACCAAATTAGTTTGTATATATACAGATTACTTAGTGTCATGCATAGATCAACTCCATTATCTCTTAAACCATAGAGCAAGTCTTGATACTTACTCTACAAATCACAGATCTATGAACCGAATATTCTACTCTTTTATCTTAATCTTATTTTTCCAAGCGTCCAATCTTACCGCCCAATGTCCAGGATGTATTATTGACTTGCCCGAAGATTTAGCAGAGGATACTTTATATGTTGGTGAGCTGGCCAATGGTATCGCCAATGACAGTTACGACCAAGACCTTAGTTTTAGAATGCCTAAAACGACAACTCCTGTAAGTGAGATTGATCCCACTATCCCTGCGGGATTAGACATCAATCAAATTTCCGTTGTGAATATCAGCAACGTTCCTCCGGGCCTTACCTGGGAATCTGATCAGGATAGTTATAACCCTCAGGAAAATCCGGATGGCTGTCTTAAGTTTTGTGGTACACCATTAGTTCCAGGACTCTATGTTATGGAAGTGACAGTCGAAGCGACGGTTGTTATCATCAATCAGCAAACTAGCTTTCCCTTAGAAATCTTGATAGAACCTGCTGTCTCCAATAATGATGGTTTTTCCATTAATAATAATGTAGGATGTGGTGAGGTGACCGTTGGATTTGAAAATAATGTTCCTAGTAATGGCGACGAAGGATTTACTTATTTATGGGATTTTGGCAATGGAATTACGTCCCTGGATGAAAATCCGAGTAATCAAACTTATAATTCGCCGGGAACGTACCTCGTCAACTACCAGGCAGTTATTGATACTTCCGGGTATATTTTGACCAAGGTCCGTGTTAATGATGTGGGATGCGACGATATCCCTACGGGACCCGCATGGTCCAATAATCCGGATATGCGTCTGCAGATTCTGGATCAAAACGGCGTAGAAATCTATGATACAGATCCTATCGATAATACAGATCCGCCTGTTGAGTTTTTCCCAAATCTACTTTTAACAGAACAGATTTATACCATGAAAATCATTGATAATGATAGTGGTATCAATGGTGGAGATGATATCTGTATTCAAACTAGTTTTACCATTTTCTCTGATGGCACAATGACTGGTAGTGATTGGGAATTAGAGTTAGAGATTTTCCATCCGGTTGATACCATCTCCAGCCTGGATTCAGTCATCGTCTATGCCATCCCTGAGCCGCCAATTATTATTACTCAAGGGGCAACAGAAACTTGTGCAGGTGAAGCAGTTGTGCTTACTTCAAGCTATGACTTTAATAATCAATGGTTACTGAACGGAATGCCAATAGAAGATGCGACAGAGCCCACTTTTGAAGCAGAAGAGTTTGGAGATTATCAGGTCGTACATACTTCCGATGAAGGCTGTTCTTCGACTTCTGAAATCACAAGTGTTCTTTTCCTGGAGAATCCGGGTACGCCGACTTTCCTGAACGAAAATAATTACCTGAGCTTATTAGAAACGATTGTTTTCCCAAGTGATTTTGAATTCCAATGGTATCAGGATGGTATACCTCTAGCAGGTGAAACGACTTCTAGTTTCTGTACAATGGAAAGTGGTAATTATACCCTAGAAGTTACGGATCCAATAAATGGCTGTACAAGTAGCTTTAGTTTAGAGGTGACTTATGACGGTTCTCTAGATTGCTTTACGAGTACAGCAGATTTGATCAATCAGTATCAGCTAAACATATTCCCGAATCCGGTTAATGATCAGCTTACAGTGCAATTAGAAACAATCGAAACTGTTGATCTACAAATCAGAGTAATTGATCTTCTAGGCCGTCAACATGGCGGGATCATTGAGGCCACTACTCTTGGTCGAGATCAGATCATTCTTGATCAGGTCAATGATTTATTGCCTGGACTTTACTGGCTAGAACTTCAAATCGAAGATCAAACTATAGTACAACAGTTCGTTAAGCTATAATCGAAGACATTAAAAAAAATGATAGCTTACTTGGAGGAATAATCTAAGTAAGCTATTTTTCTTTTATGCAAGAGGATTACGAAAAATAAATTATCGCCTCCTGGGAAGAAAATGCGAAAGCATGGGTTAATGCTATTGAAAGGGAAGAAATAGAAAGTAGTATAATCATCACGAATCTGGC
The DNA here is from genome assembly GCA_020631105.1 of Saprospiraceae bacterium. GTDB lineage: Bacteria > Bacteroidota > Bacteroidia > Chitinophagales > Saprospiraceae > JAHDHW01. Next base: position 5,810 of record JAHDHW010000249.1, read on the forward strand.
AATAGTTGACGTAGTTCTGGAAAGGAATCCTAATAAT
>JAHDHW010000250.1 GCA_020631105.1 Saprospiraceae bacterium
AGATTAATGAAATAATTATATCTCATTTCCTAAATCCGAACCCTTCCTATTCAACTAAAAAACCCTATCTTGCAACAAGATTCTCTAAAAAGTGTTACTTTTACACTAAGTATGGAGTCATACCATATGAAAACAGAAACGTCAACTTAGGCGTTTCCTTAATTTTTAAACTTAATTTCACCTAAAATGGCAAAAAAAAGAATAGCAATTAACGGCTTTGGTCGAATTGGTCGATTGACATTGAGAAACCTATTATCTGCAAGAGACGTAGAGGTTGTAGCAATTAACGACCTTACCGATAATCATACCTTAGCGCATTTATTCAAATATGATTCTGCGCAAGGCACCTATCCAGGAAAAGTATCTGCTTCTGATGATGTCATCAAAATCGGATCGAAAAAAATCGTTGCGTTAACAGAGCGTGATCCTTCCAAATTACCTTGGAAAAAACTAAAGGTAGATGTTGTTCTTGAATGTACTGGTATTTTCCGTACTGCAGAGAAAGCTGGTTTACACAAAGCAGCTGGTGCTAAGAAAGTGGTTATCTCTGCTCCTGCAAAAGGTGATGGTGTACAAACTATCGTGCTAGGTGTAAACGATGAGGAGTTGGATCCAAAGCAAACAATTTTCTCTAATGCATCTTGTACGACTAACTGTCTTGCACCACTAGTAAAGATCATCGATGAGAACTGGGGTTTTGTAAAAGGCTCAATGACTACTACACACGCGTACACTTCTGATCAGCGCATCCAGGATGCTCCACACAGTGATTTACGTCGTGCTCGTGCCGCTGCTTTTAATATGGTACCAACTTCAACTGGTGCGGCAAGCGCAGTAGGAAAAGTATACCCTGCAGTACAAGGAAAATTATTCGCAATGGCTATTCGCGTTCCTGTAATCACTGGTTCGTTAGTAGAGTTGAATGTGATCGTTGACAAAGAAACTTCAGTAGAAGCAATCAACAAAAAATTCAAATCTAACGCTAACCGTGCGATGAAAGGAGTGTTAGAGTATGCTGATTCACCATTAGTATCTTCTGATATTGTTGGTAACCCACACTCTTCTATCTTCGATAGCCAATTGACTCAAGTATTTGGCAACATGATCAAAGTGGTCAGCTGGTATGATAATGAAGCTGGCTACTCTGCGCGTCTAGCAGATATGTGTCGTAAGGTTGCTGCTTTAGGACCTGTTCGCAAAGCACGTGCAAAGAAGAAATAATTTCTTTCTAATATAATGATGTGGTCGTGTGGTAAATATACTACATGACCACATTCTACATCTCCACATAATAATATCAACAATGGATTTAAAATTCGAAGGGAAAAAGACCCTGGTTCGGGTAGACTTTAATGTACCACTTGATGACAAATTCAATATCACGGATGATACTCGTATTCGTGCGGCATTACCAACAATTAAGCACATTCTAAAGAACAAGGGTGCGGTCATTTTAATGTCTCATCTTGGACGACCACTAAAGAAATTAAATGAAGACGGCTCTGTAAATGTAGAAAAATTTACACTTGAACACGTTGTCAAACACCTTGGAAAATTATTGAGAAAGAAGGTTCAGTTTTGTCCGGTGACGGTTGGCAAACAGGCCACTCAAATGGCGAAAGCTCTAGAACCGGGTCAGGTATTATTATTAGAGAATACGCGTTTTCAGGCAGAGGAAGGAAAAGGAGATGAAGCTTTCGCGAAGAAGCTATCCCGCTTAGCGAATCTATATGTTAATGATGCATTTGGTACAGCACACCGGGCACATGCTTCTACGACTACTGTTGCTCAATTTTTTAAGCCTAATCAAAAGTCTTTTGGCTTTTTGATGCAAAAAGAAATTGAGAATGCGGAGAAAGTATTAAATAATCCGGAGCGTCCACTTACGGCAATTATTGGTGGTGCCAAGGTATCGGATAAGATATTATTACTAGAGAAATTAATTGACTTTGCTGATAATCTATTGATTGGTGGAGGAATGGCTTATACCTTTTTGAAGGCGCAAGGCGGAAGTGTTGGAAATTCTTTGGTAGAAGAAGATAAACTAAAACTGGCACTTAGACTTTTGGCTAAAGCCGAAAAGAAAGGGGTGAAAATTTATTTACCGAAGGACTCTACGGCTGCTGATGATTTCAATGCAAGAGCAAAGAAAGCGAATAAATTCAGCAAGCGAATTCCAAAAGGTTGGATGGGCTTGGATATCGGAGAGAAAGCGCAGAAAGAATTTGCGGAGGTGATCCTGAATTCAAAAACATTACTTTGGAACGGTCCGATGGGTGTTTTTGAAATGAAGCCATTTGCAAAAGGAACCAAAGCAGTTGCCAGAGCGGTTGCAAAAGCAACTTCAAAAGGTGCCTTTTCATTAGTTGGTGGTGGTGACTCTGTTGCGGCTGTTAACCAAATGGGGCTTTCGGAGAAAGTAAGTTATGTTTCTACCGGAGGTGGTGCGATGCTCGAGTTTTTGGAAGGAAAAGAACTTCCCGGAATTGCGGCGATAAAACAAGGAAGTTAAGAAAGGCAAGTAGTTAAGAAAGTTAAGGTGGTTTTCCATCTTAACTTTCTTAGCTTACTTAACACTTTAACTTTCTTGTTATCGGTCAGCGTACATTGCTTCGTAATATTCTTTATAAGCGCCGCTCGTTACATTCTCCATCCATTCTTCGTTCGCTAAATACCACTCTGCTGTTTTCTTAAGTCCTTCTTCTGCGAATACGGTTGGTTCCCAACCTAACTCATTCATTAGCTTAGAAGCATCGATTGCATAACGTCGGTCGTGACCAGCACGATCCTTCACGTAAGTGATCAACTCCGCTGAAGAACCCGGTTCACGATCTAATAACTCATCCATCACTTTACAAAGATTCTGAATCAAGTCAATATTTTTCCATTCGTTATTTCCGCCGATATTATACGTCTCCCCTAGTCTACCTTTGTGATAGATCAAATCAATTGCGGTCGCATGATCACCTACCCAAAGCCAGTCTCGTGTATACTTACCATCTCCATAAACGGGTAAGGCCTTATTGTTTTTGATGTTATTTATAAATAGAGGCAAGAGTTTTTCAGGAAACTGATACGGGCCGTAATTATTCGAACAATTTGAAATCACAACCGGCATATCATAAGTATGATAGAAGGCTCTTACGAGGTGATCCGAACTTGCTTTTGATGCGGAATAAGGTGAGCGTGGATCATAGGAAGTTTCCTCCGTGAATAATCCTGTTTCACCAAGTGTACCATAGACTTCGTCCGTTGATACATGGTAAAAACGTTTGCCGGAAAAATCTGACCAGTTATTACGAGCTGCTAAAAGCAAATTCATCGTACCGATGATATTGGTTTTGATAAACGCAATTGGATCTTCGATAGATCGATCTACATGAGACTCCGCTGCCAGGTGAATAACGCCATCAAATTTGTATTGCTTAAATAGTCCATCCAGAAAATCACTATCCACGATATCCCCTCTTACAAAAGTGTAATTAGGTCGATCTTCAATATCACTTAGATTGGCTAGGTTACCTGCATAGGTTAACAAATCCAGATTTACAATATGAGTATCCGGGTATTTATTAACCATCAGTCGTACTAAGTGCGAACCAATAAAGCCGGCACCACCAGTAATTAATATTGTGTTATTCATTCTAATCTGTTATGCTTCAAAATAATGAAAGCAAGTTAAAAAAGTATGGATTAATATTAACCATACTTCTTTTAACTTGCTAAATAAACTGAAATCTTGTTACCCTTCCACCGTTTCATCCACTTTTACGGCTTTCTTAAAGTACTCGTAAGTACGCTTAAGTCCTTCCGCACGTGAAACTTGTGGCTCCCAGCCTAAGATTTCCTTGGCTTTGGTGATATTCGGACGACGTTTTTTCGGGTCATCCTTAGGTAATTCTTTATAAATCAATTTTGCTTTTGGATTTCCTACCAACTCAAGAATCTCTTCTCCAAACTCTTTAATCGTCACCTCTGATGGATTTCCAATATTCACTGGCATATGATAATCGCTATGCAATAATCGGTAAATACCTTCTACTAAATCATCAACATAGCAGAATGAACGCGTTTGTGAACCATCACCAAAAACAGTCAAACCTTCTCCTCGAATTGCCTGACTAAAGAAAGCAGGTAATACCCGACCGTCATTGACACGCATTCTTGGTCCATAAGTATTGAAAATACGTACGATCCGTGTTTCCAATCCATGATAGTTATGGTAAGCCATGGTTAATGCTTCCTGATAACGTTTTGCCTCATCGTATACACCACGAGGTCCGATTGGGTTCACATTCCCCCAATATTCTTCTGTCTGTGGGTGTACTAAAGGATCTCCATATACCTCAGAAGTAGATGCAATAAGCATTCTTGCTCCTTTTTCTTTGGCCAGGCCTAATAAGTTATGGGTTCCCATTGCTCCTACCTTCATCGTCTGAATAGGCATTTTTAGGTAGTCAATCGGACTAGCTGGAGATGCGAAATGCATGATATAATCAAGATCACCAGCGACATGAACAAACTTTGACACATCGTGATAATGGAATTCGAATTCTTTTAATGGAAAGAGGTGCTCGATATTGGCCATATCTCCAGTGATGAGATTGTCCATACCGACAACGTGGTAGCCTTCTTTTATAAATCGGTCACATAAATGTGAACCCAGGAATCCGGCTGCGCCGGTAACGAGTACTTTCTTCATTTTGTTAATTTTTGAATAATCGTTCAGTATTGCGTTAAATGATTTAGCTTTTTAAATGAAATCAAGAATTTCAAACCAATAACTCTTCAAATTCTTTACCACTTTAGATGAATAAATTTGATTTGTAGTTGGTAATGGTTTCCGTTTAGGATAAACGGCTAGTATAGAGATTCTTACGATGGAAACTGCAATAGGTTGCCCGGAATCGAAATCCGGTCGTAAAGACTTTGTTTTGCGGGGCAAATATAGCAAAAGAAAACGAAAAACGAATGATATAAAATCCTATGTTATGGCTGTTCCTCGCCTTTGAAACCTGATTATTATCAAACTTAAACTTGTCCAAGTGGCCGAATCTGACGTTCTTAGCGTTTGAATGTAAGTGGTAAAACAAAAATGAAGAATATGAAATTTAGGCTCTGGTGTTTTATAATGATCTTACCTTGCTTAGTTATCGCCCAAAATAATGAGCAAGAGCCTGTTAAGTTGATCAATATTGGTTTAGAATATGGTTTCCAGATCCCCGGAGGAGATTTTGAGGATCGATTTGGAACTAGTAGCACCCTTGGAACTAAGATAGAATACCTTACACCGAATAATATCTCTTTTGCAGCACAATACTCATTCTTCTTTGGTCGAAATGTCAAAGAAGACCCGATCCTCTCTCTAAGAGATGCGGATAGTCTTTTCATTGGTAATAATCTATCACAAGCCAATATATTTCTTAGGCAAAGAGGGTTTTATGTGGGCGCTTCTGTTGGTAAACTTTTCCCGATTAGTCAAAGGAATAAGAAGTCCGGAATTAAAATCGATTTAGGTGTAGGCTTATTGCAGCATAAAATTCGAATTCAGGATGATCCGGAATCCTTTGTCCCTATCGTCGGTGGCGAATACAAAAAAGGCTACGATCGTCTGACAAATGGATTAAGCCTTCGTCAATTTATTGGTTATCAACATCATTCTCTTAATCGCCTGATCAACCTTTACGCAGGAATTGAATTAACTCAAGGGTTCACACAAAGTCGGCGTAGTTTCGATTTTGACCTGGGCAAAGCAGATGAAACGAAGCGATTTGACTTCTTAACCGGAATTAA
>JAHDHW010000251.1 GCA_020631105.1 Saprospiraceae bacterium
GAATCCAGTATGTCTCACCACTTTCTTTCAAGTTTAAGCGAAGCGATAACTTGGAAGGATAGATAGAAAGCAAGTTTTTAACTTGCTTTCAAGTTCCCAGAAAAAATAATAACCTTAGAAATATGTTGACCAGCAAGTTTCCAACTTGCACTCAAAAAATCAACGAAGAAAAAAAATCAATTCCCCAAATCCCAGTCTTTTTTCTGTTCCAGGCGATCAACATAATTGACATCACCTAATCGAATCCTCACCGGAAAACGAGCAGACTGTTCCATATTATGCTCAATTCTACAAAAGAAAGGAGTTGGACTATTAGAGAAATTACTTAGAGCGGCCATGACAGTAAGGACTTCTCCTGCCGTTTTGGAATTAAAAGGTGTTGGCTCCCAATGAGGAGAATAGATAGGTGTTCTCATCATAACAGGAGCTTGCTCCAACTGAAGATCAGGAGCCATATAGGTTTTGAAGTTCATTGTTTTGAAAGGAGGAAGCGGTGTTCCAAGGTCTTGTGCGAATACACAAGAAAAAGATAAAAAGTAAAAAGCTGCGAAAACGAGCAATTTAATGAGCATTCTTTTTGGAGCCTTCATAGAGTTCAAATTTATGGAACTTACATAATAAGGGGCCATTGAATAAAGTAAACCGTCGGGAAGCGCGGAGCCCGATTTTTTTGAGTGCCCCCATATTTGAGGAAATAATCCAGGCCGTATAACCACTAAACTCATGTTTGAATTGATCACCGATCATTTGGTATAATTCTTCAATTTCACCCGTTTTGAGTCGTTCTTCGTACGGTGGATTCATTAAGATAACACCTTTTTGGCTAGGACGTTCAAGTTTTTCAAACTTTTGTCGTGCTACAGTAATACTTTCTTCCTGTTCTGCAACCATAATGTTACGCTCACTAACCCTCACAGCCTTGAAATCTTTGTCAAAGCCCAGGATGGGCACTTTGGCGTCAATTATCTTATTATCTGCTGTTGTTTTAATTTCGTTCCACAGTTCAGCATCAAAGTCGCGCCAGTTCTGGAACCCGAACTTAGCGGAGCGATATTTCTGAGGTGGAATTCGGCGAGCAATCATAGCACCTTCGATTAGGATAGTACCTGAGCCGCACATTGGGTCAATCAAGGGAATATTTCCTTTCCAACCACTAAGGAGCACCATTCCGGCTGCTAATACTTCACTAATTGGTGCTTCAAGTGTTTCCCGCCGATAACCTCTTCGGTGCAAAGAGTCGCCTGATGCATCGAGTGCAACACTGCATTGATCCTCATTGATATGTACGTTAATACGCAGGGTAGGGGCGATGACGCTGACGTCAGGTCGATGGCCAAATTTTTCGCGAAATTGGTCTACGATCGCATCCTTTGTTTTTAATGCAACATACTTGGAATGATTGAAGTATTTAGAGTTGGTTACCCCGTCAACGGCTAAAGTCTGGTTGACATTCATGTATTGCGACCAATCAATCTTCTTAATTTTAGAGTAAAGTGCACTTTCATGCCGTACCCTGAAATGTTCAATTGGTAATAGGACGCGAATTGCCGTTCGCAATTCATAGCATGCCCGATAGAGTAGGCGTTTGTCTCCTTCAAACTCTACCGCACGTTTTTGAACAAAAACTTGTCTGGCCCCCAGGTCAACTAGTTCCTGAGCCAAAACTTCTTCCAATCCTTGTATAGTGGTCGCTACTAATTTCATATGATCTACGCTTTTCGTGGCGCAAAGATAGCAGGAAAACTAGCAAATTTTGATCATAAGCGTTTTACTCTACCAAATGCTCTAAGGGGTCTAGTTCTTCGGTTTCTGCCCGCTTGAAGTACTCATTAATCCTGGGTTGCAAAACCCACACTCCAACGATATAAAACCATAATAGAAAAAACTCACCGACGAAATTTCCGAATTTGACCTTTTTTTGAAGCTCAATCGCTTTCAATATTTTGGCATCTTGATAAATGGTATGAAAGTATCCGAAAATAATCAGGAAATAAACTAAAGCCACCATCGCTCCTACCAGAACACTAGTTGTCATTGTTACTAAAAGGGGTAAGAATAAAATACTTCCAAGAAGGAATATAAAGTAAAAGATTACAACGAGCAGAAATAAAATAATGAAACGAAATTTACTGAACGATTGTACTTTGGGCAATTTTGGGCTTAACCCGGTGCCAATACTCCATAGCCAGCCAAAGTAAAAAAATAAGGAAATTATCCCAATGAATAAGATTCCGATAACACCAGCTTCATAACTGTTAGTAGCTAAAGAAATTCCTAGTAAAGCAAAATAGCCGATTATTGGGAATCCAAACATTCCCAGAAAAAGCTGCCAGTGTTTTGCTTTTAAAAACCAGTTTCTCATGATAATTTGCTTTTAAAATATTTTTTTAATTCGCTGATAATACTGCTCACAAAGTGATTTGCTCCAAAGAAATCCTTTATAGGCGTTCTTTGATCCTCTGGGACACATTAAAAAAATTGTAGCTGCAGTATATGCTGACCGAAGTCATTCCGGTGTAACCGGAACCACTTCGCGTCATGTATATCAACCAAAAATTCGTTTACTCATTTTTCGTAGGTAACCTTTGAAAAACTTAAACTGCCCAAAAAATATACTCACCGTAATGACACATAGCGGCCATAGAAAGGTAACCACAATGATATAAACGACCCACCACAAAACCGATTTTTCCCAATCCAATAAACCCATTATGGTTCGCCCACCATAACCGGACAGGCTTCCACCAATCGCAAAGGTTAATAAGATTAAAACTAATTGAAAAGGGCGGACGCCCCATTTTTCTTGTAGTCGTTTGAGCATACTTTAAAGGAACGAAAAGAATAGCAGTTGACCAAAAGAAGGATTCAAAGATTGAAGTTTAACCTTTAATATCCAAAGTTACGAAGAGAACGTTCATCATCCCGCCAATTATCTTTATGCTTGACATGCATTTCCAGAAAGACTTTTGATTCTAAGAATTGCTCAATTGATTTTCGTGCTTCACTACCCAATTTTTTGATAGCGATACCACCCTTACCAATAATTATTGCTTTTTGAGTTTTACGAGCAACATAGATCAATGCGGAGATTCGAACGAGCGGTTCTCCTGCTTTAGTCGTAGTTTCTTTGAAGGATTCAATTTCTACTTCACAAGAGTAGGGCACTTCTTGTTTATAGAAAAGGAGGATTTTTTCACGGATAATCTCGCTGACGAAAAAACGTTCTGGTTTATCAGTCAATTGCTCTTTGGGATAATAGACTGGCCCTTCAGGAATGTTATCGAGGATTAATTTAAAGAGGGTATCCGTATTGGTTTTATTAAGAGCTGAAATCGGGATCGTTTCACTGAATTTTACACGCTTGTTCCATAGCTGAATCATCTCCATGATTACTTCAGGCTCAACGGTATCCGTTTTGTTTATGACCAGAAATAAAGGAACTTTTACCTTGTTTAACTTAAAGATGATCGGATCATCGTCTTCATAAGTCTCTGCAGGTTCCGTTACGAAGAGCATAATATCAGCGTCTTCAAAAGTGGTATTGACGAAGCGATTCATAGCCTCCTGCATCTTATACGCTGGGTCCTTGATTATACCCGGAGTATCAGAGAAAACAACCTGATAATCTTCATCGCTGACAATACCTATAATTCGATGTCTGGTAGTTTGCGGTTTGTTAGTAATGATCGACATACGTTCTCCAACCAAAGCATTCATTAGAGTTGATTTTCCAACGTTTGGACGCCCAATGATATTAACGAAACCGGATTTATGCATAGAGTAGTGTTGACTATTGAAGTGATTAAAGTGCGGGTAAATTTACCAAGATTTATTTAAACCAGGCGTTTTACATCTCCATGGACTAATGCTTCTACCGCTGTGAAGACTGACTTGGGTTTATGTGGTCGCCAGTTGACCTCATTAAAATGCGCTCCGAAGTTGGCGTAGTATTGAATCTGGGTGTCTTTTAATTCGTCTTCTACATGATCCAGGATATTGATGAAAGTAATCCACCCTCCTTCTTCTTTGATGTCATCATACCACTCTTCATAATAGCAATTATCATCGCCGTGGAAGTTCAATACATTCTCTGCAATCAGGATGAATTTATTAATGTCATGAGCAACCATCACATCAATAATCTCCCGCTTCAAAAAACGAATGTCATTATGCAATGCATCATTCCATTCACCAATAAACTCCATGATGGCGTAGCCTTCATCATAGTCTACAAATAGTATTTTCATATATAGCGTCTGCGAACCGAATTCATCCCATTGAGGGTGTATAAAATAGTTATATACCTTCTGAGTGAAAGTAAACTCGTCGTAGATCCTCCCATGAAAAGGAGATTGCTCATCCTCTGAGGCAATATATCGATCACGCCATTTAAAATGTGGTTCTATATCATGCATCTCTGTCGCTTTTGCGGTCGCGCAAATTACGGATTAAAGTGGAGAAGGGCAATAAGCAAGTTGGACGGAACTAAATAAAATAAGGAGCAGTTGTAACACAACTGCTCCTCCTGAACTTAAATAAGAATTTAAGAAAACGTCATTTACTTAATCTCTTGCAGTTTTAAGAAAACGTTGAGTACTTACCTCATCGTTTTGCTGTAACTGTATCAGATACATACCTTCTGCGAATTGCTGAATGTCAATGCTCTGCGTATTAATACCTTTGAAAGTATCAATTTGCTCAGTATGTAACAACTTGCCATTTATATCAAATACTTGCAGTGAAGCGCTTGTCTCCTGATCTGCTGTCCAATGAATATTTACTTCATCAATCGCAGGTACAGGGAAAACTTTCATTGCTGCAGTAGACAGACCTTGAGTATTTACCTGGAAAGTCTGAATATCACCTTCATTAGCAGCTAAAGAAGGAGAAACAGAAACCGCAGCTTCATCATCTTCCTGAGCACTGACTCCGTTACCATTATTTGGTGTAGAATCCGGATCGTCCTGATTTGAAGCAGTAACTTCTACAAAATTGTTGATTGCTTGATTATCTACTAATGTAAATAATACCAACTCTAACGTAGCTGAAGCACCACTAGGTAATAAGTCGATCTGCCACTCTTCAAAGAATAAGTTATACTCACCTGTAACCGTATTGTGAGAAGTGTAAACCATACCATCTGGTAGTCCTGCGGCTACAACTACACCTGCTGCGTCGTCTGGACCATCGTTTGTAATCGTAATGGTATATGTTACATTAGTATAGATATCATAAGTTGAGTTATCAGCTTCGATACTTAAAGATAAGTCTGCATCTGTTCCTCCTGTTGGTACAACATTTTTCGGCCCAACGACGAGCAATGCTTCATCATCTTCATTTGGCGTTCCTGTACCGTTTCCTGGAGAAGAGTCGGCGTCAGCTTGATCTTGCTCAAGTACTTCTACAAAGTTGCTCACGTTTACGTTGTCAACCAATGGGAATAATTTTAATTCTAGAGTCGCTGACGCTCCTCCGGCTAAATTATCAATGGTCCACTCTTCAAAGAACAGGTTATAACTACCTTGACTTGGATTGTCTGAAGTGTATACTAAGCCCTCAGGTAAACCGGCAGCTACTACAACATTTGTTGCGTTTACACTACTATTGTTAGTCACTGTTACAAAGTAGCTGATGTTCTCGTATTGCGTGTAAAACTCAGCGTCTGCACTAATACTTAATTCTAAATCGACAGTATTTAATGCTTCACAATCTTCCCCTGTTAATCGAGTTACCGAGATCGGATTAGAAAGATCGAAACAACCCTGAAGATCATTAGCATTCGCCTGAG
>JAHDHW010000252.1 GCA_020631105.1 Saprospiraceae bacterium
TTTCTACCTCCTCCTTTTGCCTACTTGGTTCTGCTTTAACTTTATGCTTGATAATTAAACGGAGTGCCTGATCATAAGTGAAATAATTCCAGACCCAATTGATAAATACGATCAATTTATTCCGAACTCCAATCAGAGAAAACAAATGCACCACCAACCATACCAGCCAGGCAAAAAATCCTTTGAACTTATACCTCGGCAAATCAACTACTGCGCGGTTCCGGCCGATTGTCGCCATTGAGCCTTTATCATTATAAGAAAATTGAACAGGCGCTTTACCTTTTCTTTTTCCCTTTAGATTCTTAGCTAATTGCTTTGCTTGTTGTATGGCTACCTGGGCAACTTGAGGATGCCCCTGCGGAAAAGTTTCTTCTTCCATATAGGAGATATCCCCTATCGCATAAATATCATTCAGACCTTCTATTTGGTTATACCGATCCACTTTAATTCGACTACCGTAGGTAATAACTTCTTTAGGAAGACCATCGATATGATTCCCGCAGATTCCCGCGGCCCAGATGACTTTATTCGCTTGAATTTTTGTGCCATCATTAATATAAACATATTCTCCATCGAAATCATTTACTCGTTTATTCAAGATGACTTTGACCTCTAATTCTTCCAAAAAAGCTTTAGCCCCTTCTGCAGCATTATCAGACATTCCTTTCAATAATTGCTCTCCACTTTGAATGAGGTAAATATCGATTTCTTTACAATCTAATTCCGGATAATCTTTCGGCAAAACGTATTTCCGCATCTCCGCTAAGGCTCCTGCTACTTCCACACCAGTCGGGCCACCACCTACAACCACAATATCGATCAAGCCTTGTCTTTTATCATAATCAGAAGTCACCAGGGCTTTTTCATAATCATTGAGAATCATATTCCTCAGATATAAAGCCTCTGCTACCGATTTCATTGGAATAGCTTTTTCCATGAGGTTTTTATTCCCATAAAAGTTGGTATCAACTCCAAATGCGATAACTAAATGATCATAGGATAATTCTCCAAGTGGTGTAATGATCTCTTTTTTCTCCGTATCAACGGCATCAACAGAAGTTACCCGAATAAAAACATTCTTTTTGTGTTGAAAAAGCTTTCGCAATGGAAATGCGATGCTACTTGGCTCTAATCCAGCCATAGCAACCTGATAGAACAATGGTTGAAACTGGTGAAAGTTATTTTTGTCCAGTAATACGATTTGGTATTTACTATTCTGTAGCTTATTCGCCAGGGTCAAACCAGCAAAACCAGCTCCAACTATAACAATTCGTTCTTGATCCGTATCCGGAATATTTATAGTCATATTAATACAGTATTGAACATTGTGATATCAAAGGTACTTTTTTCTCTTTAACTGTTCGACCTCATTATAAAAACGAACAAGCCTCAAAATTGATCCACTGGAGCACAGAAATTATTTTTATTGGGGCTTCTTTGTTCATTAGCATTAGTTTATATATCTTTCGTATTATTAATCAATCCTTTAAAGACCAGATTACCATGGCAGACAAAAAGACAGAAACAGTTGTAACTACTGATTCTAAAAACCTCTCAGAAAAATTTGAAAAAATACGGGACCAAATTCTTAAGGTTGCCGTTGACTTTACCACACTAAATGTTACCACACTTACTGGTAATTACAACCATATCATTAATACAGAAAAACAAGGTAAAAAAAGCGTAAAAACGAATTTTCATGATTTTGCAGATAACCTCAAAGCAGGTTCCGTAAAAGCAAATGTTGAACTCGTAGCACATACTCATGTAGATTTTGATCATGATACCGTAAACTTTGTAAGTAAGGATGTTAATCCAAATGGAGATTTCCTTTTCGACATTCATAATGCAGCCTTGGATTCAGCTAAGAACTCCCGTTCTGCATTTATTCGAATGCTCCGAGAATTTGTAAGCTAGATCGAATCAATCCTGATATTCAAATAATTGAATGATCTCCGGGCGTATAGTTTGGCAAGCTTAACATTAAGTAACCAAACTGTACGCTTTTATTTTGTTTTAATGCCTGCCTATGCCAACTGCAGTTGCCGATCCCGAATTAATGATCGACGAAATTATTCCTGCTGCTGAAATAGAAAAACTGGAACTCGGACGTACCGCAGAAATCCTCCAGCCACTTCGTGATTTAGGCTATATAAACACTGCTGATGAGGCGGCACTTTTTTCCGGCATGCGCCTCTTCCGAAGAGACTACCTGGCACTAAACCTCATCCCGGAGTATACGCCTAAGTTTCTTTTAATCCCTAATACTCCGGTAGAAAGTGAGGAACTCAACTTATTGCATACTTTAACCGCAGTGGACGGAGACTATACCATCGAGATACTCCCCGAGATCGGTCAAACGAATCTGATTAGCCGCTTAATCCATTATCGATTAATGATACATGAATTATTCGATGAGGCGATTGATAGCCCCTTCTCTGAAAAAGCGCTCAAGGCAATCAATCATCCTAAGGAATGGATCGATAATCTCCCGGCTACAGACCTTGAAATGGTTAATTTACTCGGAAATATTCCAGCACTTTTACAACATATTGCAAATGATAAAAATGGCAAACTCCATAAGAAAATTGTCGTTTTTAAATTTCAAACTGGTCCTTCTTCTATATCTCGATTCGCTGCACCGCCTCCAAGTGCAGCAATGCTGGAAGTTATGGAAGAAACCGATGAAGCTGATCCGGCTGACAAAACAGAAGCAACTCGGCTGGAAAACGAAATGCTGCGATTAGAGACCAGTATCGATAAAGAAATAGAAGATTTAAAATCCAAAATCAATTTTGATCCTAACGAACAAGAAGTATTAAATAGAGATGCGAAGAAAAATAAAAAAAAGCATCTAAAAGTTGAGCAGGTACAGGCCATGATGAAAAAGACTCATGGGGAAATGGTTGAGCTCAATGACAGGTTCAATGCAACTAGTATCGAACTAAAAGCAACATTTGATAGCCTGAATAAGATTAAAATCGACCTGGAAAACAAACAGCGTTTTCTAACTAAAAGTATCGATTTAAAAAAGGGAATTCTGCAGCAGCAAAAATCCATACATTCCGATATTAGTAAAAAACAAAAACGCATTCAGGAACTTAAAGGTAAGCCTAATAATAAAAGACGGAGAAAAAAAATAGCGAAGCTATTAGAAGAATTACAAAAACTGCAACAGCAAAAACTTACACCAACTCAAGTACAAAAAATCGAATTCGAAATTTCTGATTTTAAAGTAAAACTTGCCATCGCAGATGCAGAATTAAACCCTATAAAAAGAGAAGTAGCAAAATCCCAAAAAGCTTTTGATCGTCACCTCAACAACCAGGACAGTCTACTTAGTACACAGCAAAAAGAAATGCTTAAACTTCAGGCTGACCTCAAAAATCTGGAATTAAAAGTCAATAAACTAAAGTTCTCTTTCCGAAACAGAATGCGCCGATCATTGGATGACGACTTTTATAATGATGTAGTACGAAAAAAAATATTCCAACAAAGGAGTCGTAATACCTTACAAGCTTTTAGTGAAGATGCTTATAATAATTACCTCATACGATTGATCCAGGTATTCCAATGGACGAACGGTTATTATTATGGCAAATTAGATAGCGAAATTGGCGACCGTACTTTCAGCGCATTGGATGACATGAGTGATTATACTCGTAAGCTTCGGTTAAAATTTATACTTAGCAAATTGAGTGACGCGCACGACGGTAGTCGGGGCTTTTGGATTCTAAATATAAAATACCTGTTTGATCACCTTTCAGATATTATCGCAGAGCATTCAGAGGAGGTAACGACTAGAGAATTATTAGAAAAATATGAGGAAGAATTTCAAGGGACTGATGAGCACAAAAACAAAATCGGCAACGAAGCGATGGATCGAGGTTACAAAGAGATTGTCGAAGAAAACGAAGAAGACCTACGGGAGCATGGAATGATTCGTCGTATTTATTACGGCATTCGAAGTATTGCCCGGACCTTAATCAAAGCCCTTTCCGATATTATCCAAATCCTTAAGAGAGGAATACAGCGACTAATCTATCTTGTTAAGAATCTCGTCAAAATCGTCTATAAAGAAATCAGAGAAGGCGTTCGAAAGTTCAAAGCGGGTATGCATTTCCTTTTTGGACACCGAATCATTCAGACCATCACAGAAAATCAGTCTGCGATATACACCAAGTTTGATTTTGATTTTGATGCAATGAGTTACATCCCGGATCAAACGACCAAGCTTGAAAAAATCAACCATATTCAAAAACTACAGCAAGCAAGTGCAAACCTTGACTTTTCACTTGTACTTACGGCCCGGGTACTCAAATGGACTTTCCGGATCATCGAAGCCGGAACGCCGCTAGGCTGGGCCAGACTTGCTATCAGAATAGCTATTCAATATAAAAAGCTAATGATTCAATGGTTAGTACGACTTGGGAAGTTCTTTGCAAAACAATTTATCCAGGTAAAATATCGCGTCGCGAAACAGATACCTTAGCCTTATAATTTGAGGCGAAGTAAGAGCATATCTGCGGTCATAAAGAATTCAGAATAATCTTCGTTAAAAGCACAATTCGCAGTTGCCTGTCCGGTTTTAATCGTACCAAGGTGCTCGCCTTCAGGAGAAAATATAAGTACTCCACCGGGCCCCGTTGCCCATACATTTCCCTTTGGATCAACTTTTAATCCATCCGGTAAACCCTTCGAGGTTTTAGCTAGCTCGTTAGCATTAAAGAAAATACGACCATTCGAAATTGTTCCCTGATCATTATCAAAGGCCATCCAAATCACCTGATTTGGATCAGAGTTCGCTACGTACAAAGTTGACTCGTCCGGGGAAAGCGCGATACCATTTGGTCGACTCATTTCATCTGTCAATAACTTCACCTCACCGGTTTTCTTTGACCAAAAATAAACGCCTTGAAAATCTATTTCTTTGGATGGATCTTTCATTTGTTGCGCTAAGCCGTAAGGAGGATCCGTAAAAAATAAATTCCCGTTTTTATCCATCACCAGATCATTCGGGCTATTAAATCTTTTACCATTCCATTTTTCTATAACCGAAATATATTTAGCCTCAGGTTGATCAAGCGGCGCATCCATAGCAGCAATACGTCGATCTCCATGCTGACATAATAATAATTTGCCAGACTGATCTAGTATTAATCCGTTGGATCCTGGCTCATTACTTTCGCTTTGCTCACCAGTAAACCCGGAAGGATGCAAGTAAGTTGAAACTCCTTCAGCTTCGGTCCACTTCATTACTTTATTAGGCGGAATATCGGAGAACAACAACATTTGATGCGCTTCAATCCAGAGAGGCCCCTCTGCCCAGTCAAAGCCTTCGGCAAGTATTTCAATTTCGCTTTCTGCTGGAATCAAAGCTTCAATGCGGTCGTCTATTCTTTTTATTTCTCCGGTTGTTTTATAGCTCTTACTTATACTTTGTGCTTTGTCACTTGCTTCCGTAACTGTAACATTAGGATTAGACTGACAGGAAAAAATAACTACCCCCAGAAATATCAGGTATAAAGTGTTGATGTTATTCATTACTTAAAATTTATTAATACTGTTGGAAATTATTAAAAAATCGTATACTTTTATATTACCTCAACAGAAGGTTTGTCAATCTTCCTGTTCTTTCCTCTTATAACATTAGTACTTTTCTAACGGATAGTTTTGCAAACTTTCCAGCACTATAGTATTTAAACCACCTCTTACTAGTTTCAATAAACAACTGTAAAAAACACCTA
>JAHDHW010000253.1:0-3804 GCA_020631105.1 Saprospiraceae bacterium
AGAAAGCTTTCGGGATAGCATCGCTACGGTGGGTGAGGATGGTAGTCGGATTTGGATATATCCTAAGAAGCCGAAGGGACGATACTATAATTGGCGGACTTATGTGAGTTGGGGATTATTGCTGGTGTTGTTTGGATTACCCTTTGTAAAAGTGAATGGAGATCCATTGTTTTTATTCAATGTAGTGGAACGAAAGTTTATCCTTTTTGGGATAGTCTTTATGCCACAGGATTTGCATTTATTTGCTTTGGCGATGATTACGCTGATGGTATTCATTGTCTTGTTTACGGTGGTGTTTGGACGGATGTTTTGTGGGTGGGTTTGTCCACAGACCATTTTTATGGAGATGGTTTTTCGGAAGATAGAATATTGGATAGAGGGGGATGCGAATCAGCAAAGAAGATTAAATAAATCGCCATGGACTACCGATAAGTGGATCAGAAAAGTATCGAAGCATGTAATCTTTTTTGTGATTGCGGTTTTGATTGCAAATACCTTTTTGTCTTACATTATCGGAGTAGATCAGGTAGGAAAAATTATTAGTGAACCTGTAAGTATGCACCTTGGAGGTTTTATTGCGATGCTGGTTTTCTCTGGATTGTTCTATGGAGTATTTGCATTCTTTAGAGAGCAGGTTTGTATTGCAGTTTGTCCATACGGGCGACTACAAGGCGTATTGCTCGTAAAAGAATCGATCGTAGTGATCTATGATTGGATCAGAGGGGAACCTCGGGGTAAAATAAAAAAGCAAAAACAAAAGGAAGCAAGCTTTAGAGCTTTGCCGATTGTTGAACAGCCCAAACCTTTGGGAGATTGTATTGATTGTAAGTTGTGTGTTCAGGTTTGTCCTACGGGGATTGATATCCGAAATGGTACCCAGCTGGAATGTGTGAATTGTACGGCCTGTATTGATGCCTGTGATGAAGTGATGGATAAGATTGGTCGCCCCAGAGGATTGATTCGTTATGATGCGCATAGTAGTATTGAAAAAGGAGAACAGCGAATATTTACACCCAGAGTGCTCGCTTATACAGCCGCTTTAGGAGTCTTGATTGTTTTACAGGCGTTTTTGTTTGCAACGCGATCGGAAGTGGAAGCAACCTTATTACGTACGCCCGGGATGTTATTTCAAAAGACGGAGGACGGAAAAATTCGCAACCTATACAATTATCAACTGACTAACAAAACCACAAAGGTGATTGAGCAAATTGAATTTAGACTGAATGATGTAGAAGGTAATATTGAGGTTGTTGGGCAAGTACCGCTGATTGAAAAACAGAGCAATAGTAAAGGATCGCTTTTTATTGAAATTGATGAAAAAGATCTAACAGGCCGATCAACGAAACTTGAAATTAGTGTTTATTCCAAAGGAGAATTAATAGATGAGCTAAGTACTAATTTTTTAGGTCCGATGAAATAGTGAAAAATTGATTAGTTTACACCAGAGTATATTTATTATTAAACACAAAACTCGGGTTTAAACTAAAACATTAGATATGAAAACGATTCTAAAAAGTATCAGCATTATTCTTTTAATCATCGGATTACAACAAGTCGGCTTTTCACAAGAAGCAATCGACAGTACGAAGATTTATCAAGTTGAAACGGCCGATGGAAATAAATACGTAGGCAAAATTATATCGAAAGATAAAGAGGTGCTCACTATTGAAACAGAACTAGTGGGGACATTAACCATAAAGATGGATAATGTAAAATTCATTGATGAAATAGATTCCGCGCGATTAATTGAAGGACAATATTGGACGACGAATTTAAACTCCAGAAGGTATTTTTTTGGGCCTAGTGCTCTTAGCTTAAAAAAAGGAGAAGGGTACTATCAGAATTCGATGGTGTTTTTCAATCAGGTAAGTTATGGTTTCACGGATAACTTTACGATGGGTGCTGGGTTAATACCCTTGTTTTTATTTGATACCGGGATAACGCCAATTTGGCTTACTCCTAAATTAGCTTTTAAAGCTAGTGAGAATCTACATTTTGGTGTCGGTGGATTATTCTTAACCGTCATTGGCGAATCAGAAGGTTTTGCAGGCGTAACTTATGGTCTGGTAACAGTAGGTAATCCGGATATCAATTTGACAGCAGGCTTGGGCTTTGGCTTTATCAGTAGTGAATGGGCGGATCGACCAACACTATCATTGAGTGGAATGGCAAGGGTATCGAAGAGAACCTATTTGATGACTGAGAATTACTTTTTGGGAATTGATGGAGATGGATTTGGTCTGTCCTTTGTTGGTGCAAGGACTTCTTGGGATCGCGTCTCTTTAGATTATGGATTATTAATTCCTTTTTCGGAGGATAACGATTTTATCGGAATTCCCTGGTTAAGTTTAGTAATTCCATTTCGGCAGAGTAATAAAAATTAAGGTGCTAAATGATTTTACTTGGTCGAAAATAATTATGACTAATTGGTACTACCAGTTTGATTCTATTATCTAGAGATAGCCGATGTTTCTGTTATCAATTATTCCCACTGGTAGTACCATTGACCAAATACAATCACTTTGAACCAAAATTAAATTATCATGAAAATAAACTGGGGAACAGCAATCGCAATTTTTTACACTTGCTTCGTTATTGCAATGGTGACGATGGTGGTCCGTTCTACTCAAAATAAGATGGATCTTGTGCAGGAGAATTATTACGAGAAGGATCTGACTTATGAGTCCTTTCGAGCCAAGCGTCAGAATGCGGCAGTTTTAACAGAGACTGTGGCTATAAAATATTCGATTGCTGAGGAGTCGATTCAGATCAATTTGCCTGAAGGGATGAGTACTGCGAAAGGTAAACTTATATTCTTTCGTCCTTCTGACAAAAAACTGGATACCAGTTTTGACCTGGAAGTGGATGAAAAAGGTCAGATGCGTATTCCGGTTAATCAAAAAATAATACCTGGGTTGTGGAGGGTGCAACTGGACTGGGAATATGAAGGACAAGCATATTTTCAAGAGACTTCAATCGTCATTTAGCATGGAGTACTGGACGGCATTTACTTTGGGTTTGTTTGGGAGCTTGCATTGCGTTGGGATGTGTGGCCCTATAGCCTTAGCATTGCCGTATCAGGATAACAGCAAGCTCGGTACGATCTCCAATATGCTATTGTATAATGGGGCACGAAGTATAAGTTACGGTATGATTGGCATTGTACCGGGCGTATTAGGCTTGGGCGTTTTTATCTCTGGGTATCAGACAAGTTTGTCGATTATGTTGGGACTTATGTTTTTGTTCGTAGCACTATTTTCAATTAACCTGGATCGGGAGATTCTCCGGCTTCCGGGTTACCAGCAATTTAATCAATGGCTCCGATCACAGTTTCAGCGGCAGTTGAACAAGCGAGGGAAAATGACATTTCTAAGCATTGGTATACTCAATGGATTTTTACCTTGCGGGATGGTCTATCTGGCACTTGCCGCTTCCGTTACACAAACATCGGTCATTGGTGCTATGGTTTATATGTTTCTTTTTGGCTTGGGTACCCTGCCGCTGATGTTACTGGTGTCCCTCTCCGGGAACCTCATTAGCATTCGTCTCCGAAAACAACTCTATCGGCTGACGCCAATGCTTACCTTTGTCTTTGGTGTTTTCTTTTTGCTTCGTGGATTGCAAGTGGAGCTTCCGGAAAATATTAATTTTTGGTTGGTGGAAGGGGCTCAGCGGATGTGTAGATAGGTCATGGGTGATGAGTCATAAGTCATTAGTCATGGGGCATTAGTCATGGGTGATGAGTCATAAGTCATTAGTCATTAGTCATGGGGTGTTAGTGTCCTTCGAGCCATTTTCTGAAGG
>JAHDHW010000253.1:3904-5733 GCA_020631105.1 Saprospiraceae bacterium
CATTAGTCATGGGGTGTTAGTGTCCTTCGAGCCATTTTCTGAAGGCGGCGGTTTTGGGGCCGCTGGTTTTTAGACTTTCTTTTCCGCCTTTAAGGTGGATTACTAAACGGTTGCCAAAGTAGGATTCCATTTTTTCGATAAAGTTAATATTTAGGATTTCGCTGCGATTGATCCTAAAGAAGAGTTGAGGGTCGAGCATTTCTTCGAGGTCAGACATCCTGAAGTTAAGGACGTGTTTTTTGTGTTTATGATCTATTGCGTAGACCAGATCATTCTCTGCAAGAATGTAAGAGATGTCTGCGGTATTTAACAAAAATATGCCCGTCGCTTTTTTAATGGTAAATCTTTTCTTGTATTCTTTTTTAGAGTCGGAGAGTGCTTGTTTGAATTCTGCGATCATATTCGCATCTAGTTGAACCGTTGACTCTGGTTTGAAAAGTTTGAAGTATTTGTCCAGGGCACTAAACAGGTCTTCATCTTTGATAGGTTTTAGTAAGTAAGCAATACCATTAGTCTGAAAGGCTTCCAGTAAATATTGATCGTAGGCCGTAGTAAAGATAATTGGAGAACTGATGTCATGCTGTTGATAAAGCGAGAAGGCTTGCCCATCCAATAATTCAATATCGGAGAGGATGAGATCCGGAGGATCGTTGCGTTGCAGATACTCCAAGCCCTGGCGAACACTCTGTACCCATTGGATAAATATTTCTTCTGAGAAATACTCCGAGAGTAATCGGATAATATTTTGAGCCGCTAATTTTTCGTCTTCCAGTACTAGGATATTCATAGCAAATTATTTAGCCTAGCCGACTTGCTGTACAAGTGGCACCTTTACGAGGAAATGTTGTGCTGTTTGGTCTATAATTAATTTTCGATCACTTAGGAGATCAATGCGTTTTTGTAAGTTGTTGAGCCCGGTGCCTGTGCTATCCTTTACGTTTTCTTTTTTGCGCAGGTCATTTTTAACGCAGAGGTAATTATCTTCGATGTAAATGTCCACGACTATTGGCTGACCGGGTAATGGCATATTGTGTTTAACAATATTTTCGAGCATGATCTGCATAGAGGCCGGCGGGATAAAGTAATCTTTTAAGGGATACTTTTCTAATTGATTATTAAAAATGAAAAGCTCATCAAAGCGTTGCTGAAGTAAATAAATATAATCCTGGCTGAAGCGCCATTCTTCAGAAAGCTGTACCACATTATCTTCATCTTTGTGTCGGATAAGGTAGCGATATAGGGAAGATAATCGTTTGGTGTAAATGCTGGCTTTAACTGGGTCAGTATTGATGAGGATGTCGAGAATGTTGAGGTTGTTAAATAAGAAATGCGGATCGATCTGTGCTTTTAGCCAGCGGAGTTCAGTTTCCTTTTTTTCTTTTTCTAGTTCCATGACTTGTGATTTGATTTCGTAAAACTGTTTGGCAATCAGAATAAAACAAACTCCGGTAATCGCTTGAACATTATTAGAAAGTTGATTCAAGAAGTACGCTGGTCGAAAAGGAATCTGAGCAGCATAGGACTCTGGAAAAAGTATTGGTTGTATAAAAACCTGTACCGCCAATAGCACCATGCAGAGTAATAAGGTCTGAACGTATTTCTTTTGGAAAAAGAACTGGCTGAAAATAACGAAGACTACAATTAGTTCCACACAGATATCTAAGAGATAATCTGAAAGTTTGAAGCCAAAAATTTGAAAGCCTTCCGTACTAAACAATGATACGTTTTCTTCAATTAAGATAGCAGGTACTTCAATCAGGAGCGCGAGCCCGTAATAGATCCCAATTAATATCCAATCTGTTCGCTGGATGTTTTTAAGCCACTGCATA
>JAHDHW010000254.1 GCA_020631105.1 Saprospiraceae bacterium
TAAGTGCCGGATTTAAATTATCTATAAGCTATTTTGATTTTCTTAAATTTCATAAGTAACTGACTAAAATCAAGTTACGTTGAAATTTTGGAAAATCCTGAGAAAAATAGCTTATAGATATCTCGCCTGCCGGCAGGCAGGATTCCGTCCAACTGCTTAAATTATAAAAAATAATGTTGATTACTTAATGCTCAATTGCTTGGCCCGCACCACTAGGGATTCGAATGTTCTCTACAATCTCCTGCACATGTTTTGGTGGAGGAGCAGTCATTCTGGATACCACAATTGATACTACAAAATTAACGATCATCGCAATCGTTCCGAATCCTTCGGGAGATGTTCCGAACCACCAATGTTCTTTGGGGAGAGGATCAAGGACACCGACTAAGCCTGTTTTATAGCGAATCATATAGAATAACATCAAGGTGATGCCGACGATCATTCCAGATACGGCCCCTTGTCGATTCATACGTTTATCGAAGATTCCCAAAATGATAGCAGGAAAGAAAGAGGCGGCAGCTAAACCAAAAGCCAGGGCTACTACTGCTGCAACAAACCCAGGTGGATAAATTCCGAATAATCCAGCAATAACCACTGCAACAAGAATACTGATTCGTGCTGCAAGGAGTTCTCCTTTGTCGGAGATATTTGGGCGCAATTGTTTCTTGATTAAGTCATGAGATATTGACGTCGAAATTACGAGGAGTAAACCGGCGGCGGTAGAAAGCGCAGCGGCTAGACCACCGGCGGCGACTAGTGCAATGACCCAGTTGGGTAAATTTGCAATCTCAGGATTTGCTAACACCATGATGTCGCGGTCTACATAAAGTTCATTAACCGTTTCCGGGTTTGCATTAGTGATAACTCTTTGTCCATTTTGTCCACGAGCATCTGTGTAAATAGGTTTTTTGCCTGCTAAGGCATTTCCGGCAACGTACTGAATCTTTCCATCGCCATTTTTGTCTGACCAGGCAATGAGTCCGGTATTCTCCCAGTTTTTAAACCAATCGGGAACATCTTCGTAAGCCTGATCACTTACTGTAGTGATTAAGTTCGTTCGGGCAAAAACAGCAACCGCCGGAGCGGCAGTGTATAAAATAGCGATAAATAGCAAAGCCAAACCTGCAGACTTACGTGCATCCTTAACTTTAGGTACTGTAAAGAAACGAACAATAACATGAGGGAGTCCTGCTGTTCCAACCATTAAGGCCAAGGTAATGGCAAAGACATCCCAAGTTGATTTGGAACCATTGGTATATTCTGAAAAACCAAGTTCCGTATGTAGTTTGTCCAGCGTATCTAATAAATATTGCCCGTTTTCTAGCTTGCCACCCATTCCTATTTGCGGAATTGGATTTCCGGTCATTTGAATAGATATAAAAATAGCGGGTACCATGAAAGCGAAAATCAGTACACAGTATTGTGCGACTTGGGTGTAAGTGATTCCTTTCATCCCTCCGAGGAAGGCAAAAAACAAAACGACGGCCATACCAATGATTACTCCCCAGTGAATTTGTACTTGCAGGAACTGAGAGAAAACAATACCTACTCCACGCATTTGCCCGGCAACGTAAGTAAAGGAAACGATCAAAGCACAGATTACTGCGACAGTACGTGCGGTATTGGAGTAATAACGATCACCAATAAAATCCGGAACAGTAAACTTCCCAAATTTTCGGAGGTAGGGCGCGAGCAATAGCGCGAGTAAAACATATCCACCGGTCCATCCCATCAAAAATACAGCGCCGTCATACCCCATAAACGAGATCAAGCCAGCCATAGAAATAAAAGAAGCTGCGCTCATCCAGTCTGCTGCGGTCGCCATACCATTAGCCAAAGGAGATACTCCTCCTCCGGCCACATAGAATTCTTTAGTTGAGCCAGCACGAGCCCAAATCGCAATCCCAAAATATAATGCGAAGGTGATACCTACTAAAATCCAGGTCCAGGTTTGTACACTCATAAAGGCGTTAGTTTTCTAAGTTGTTAATCTTCGTCATATCCGTATTCCTTATCCAGTTTGTTCATCCAACGTACATACACAAAAATGAGGATTACAAAAACATAGATAGAGCCTTGCTGCGCAAACCAGAAACCTAACTTAAATCCGCCAAGGCGAATAGTGTTGAGTTGGTCAACAAGTAAAATTCCGCAAACATAGGAAACCAAAAACCAGATGGAGAGCAGAATGGCTAGGTATTGAATATTCTTTTGCCAATACTGGCTGGCTTTTTTGTTGGACATGATTGATTCGTTTTGTTACGTGTCCTTAATATAGGTAGTTTGATCGAATTCTTCAGTAAGTTTTGACCAGAGAGATAACGAATGATAAAAATCATAAAGCACAATGACTTAAATCACAGCAGATCGGAACCAAGGAGGCTATTTTTGAAATAAAAAAATGAATCAGTTAACACTCTATATCGATAATTTAAAATGTGGTGGATGTGCAAATACCATCGATCAGGCATTGCGCAAATTCACAGAATTGAAAACAATTCAAATTAATATTGAAGAAGGTGCTATTACCCTTTGCTCCGATGAGGAGCTTCAGCGCCCGAAGTACCTCAGCGTACTAAAAAAATTAGGCTACCCGGAGCTAGGAACATCTAATCTGTTGCAGAAAGGCAAGTCTTACATCAGTTGCGCAATTGGTCGGATGAAACCTGCCGATACATTAGATGAGGTAAAATAATTTGCTCACGTTAAACTAAGATTATGAAAAAGAAAATTATTGTCCCGGTTGATTTTTCTGCTAACGCGCAAAATGCTTATCTCTACGCACGGGAGCTCGCCAAAATTTATGATGCAACTATAGAAGTGGTTCATATTTATATGGGCTCATTTGATATTAGCGATTCATTAGTTATCAAACAAGGGAAAAGTCTTACCGAAGTATTACAGGATCAATTGGATGATCTGGTTAATCTCTACCCAAAGGAAGAATCTTCAGAAGTGCTGACAAAAGTAGCTGTAAATACACGGCTTATTCATGGCTTTACGATTAAAAAGATAGTTGAATTAAGCCAAGAGGATTCAACTATGATGATAGTCCTGGGAGCTACCGGGCAAGGAGATGTGATTGATCGGATGCTGGGAAGTGTGTCTTCGGCAGTTGCTCAAAAGGCCTACTGTCCGGTGCTGGTTGTGCCTAAGGGAGCAAAGGTATTTAGCTTTAAGAATATATTATTCGCCAGTAACTACGAATCCGCTGATCACCAAATGCTTGAGCGAATTATAGCGTTTAACAGACCACTTGACAGTACTTTGCATTTTATACATGTGAATGAAGAAGAGGAAGATTATGACCCAATTGAAAATAAAATATTCGATAAACTCTTTGAACAGGGAGAGCCGAATTTTGCCTTTAATCTGGCATGTGTGAATGCTAAATCTGTTAAGAAAGGGCTCTTTCAATATGCGGATGAAAATCAGGTAGACCTGATTGTATTGGTCAATCGACAAAGAGGCTTGTGGGAGTCAATAATCGGAGCAAGTCTGACAAAAAATATGACCCTTCGGTCAAATGTGCCCATCTTAGTTTATCACATTTAAACAAATTCCTGCCATGAAAAATATAGTAGTTCCAACTGATTTTTCCTCTAATGCACGAGATGCATTAATGTATGCAATTCACTTTGCGAATCAACTGGATGAATGTGTTATTCATTTGATTCATGTGTTTGCTGTACGGAGTGATACAGGCTTGATGGCCAGCGTAAATGCCTTTATGAAGAGGAATGTAAACGAAGAGCTTTCTGAGCTTGTTGAAGAAGCTAAACCCTCTTTATTTAATGGAACCAAATTACTTGCTGCTGCCTATGAAGGGTATCCGATTGATACGATTAATGAATACGCGGAGACGGTCAAAGCGGATTATGTTATCATGGGGACAAAAGGTGCGAGTGGGTTAAAAAGTGTATTTGTAGGTAGTAACACTAGTGGTCTTATCAAGCTTTGTACGCGCCCCATAATTGTGGTGCCAGCTAAATATAAATATCGGCCTATTCAAAAGATTGCGCTTGCTATTGATTCATTGCGTATTGACCGGGAAAGAATACTTTCTCCGCTCATAAAATTAGCGGAAGTATATCGAGCAAAAATTGATATAGTTCATGTTGAAAGAACTAAGGAACTGGCTACGATTGATGCCGGGGTTGATGTTTATCTCTCTGAGGTGAATCGCAGTTTTCACTATATAGAAGGGAGTGATGTGAATGAAGGGCTTCATGTTTTTTTAAAGGAGCATGATAGTGACCTGCTCTGCATGATCCATAGAAAACGAAGGTTTTTTAACCGCTTAATTTTTGAGAGTTTATCAAGTATTGAAGCGATGGGTTGCCCTGTTCCACTTCTTGTTGTTCGGGACTAATGTTTAAGTTAAATACAAAAAACAAAAGCTCTGTTGACTTTTATCAACAGAGCTTAATAATATCCTTAATCAGGGTATCCTTAATTATTTCATTAAGGTTATATCTCCTGCAATAATTTCTTTTCGCCCATCTATGTATTCTACTTCTGCAAAGTAAAGGTAAACTCCAGGTTGCATTTCCTCTCCTTTATAGGTACCATCCCAACTGTATTGTACATCGTTCGGAGAAAATTCAGATGCGGAGAATAAGGTTGTTCCCCATCTGTCATAAACTTTAAAGTTGAGAACCTGATTTACCTCCTGACTACTATATATCATAAAGAAATCATTGATGCCATCATTGTTCGGTGAGAAAGTATTTGGAACGAAAACCTTTCTTTGTTTATCAACTCGAATCGTTATTTCTTCTTCTGCGACACAGCCGTTAATATCAACAACTGTAACAGAATAGGTAGTTTGGTTTAGAGGTGAAGCAAATGGCGCTATACAATCTGTACAACTCAGGCTTTCGTCTTCTTCCCAAATGATTGAAGCGAGCGTAGAGTTTGTAAGTATTGACAACTCAATACTGTCGCCTAAAACAATTTCTTGATCGTCTCCCAGGTCAATGATTAATTCATTTGCCTGCGGTATAATTATCTCTGCTTGAGATTCACACCCGTCTGCATCCTGAATGCTTAATTCATAACTACCTGGAGCAAGATTATCAAACTGAATGTTCGTTGAGAATGGATTCGTACCTAATGCATAGAGATAAGGGGCCTGTCCTCCAAAAGTCGTATCAATGAAGAAACTTCCATCGGATTCTCCTGGACAACTCTCTCCAATAATGTCAATTATTGGATCAAGGAATACAACAGGAAGCATTACTTCTATCTCAAATGAACTCATGCATCCGTTTGAAGAATCAGTTACTTGCAAAGTATATATGCCTTCTTCGAAAACCTCTTGCGATATATCTGTACCAATCACCTGGTTATTGAAAATCCACTCATAACTAATGCTTGGGCCTTCGGAAGAACCAATACCTTCAAGGATAATTCCTGCACTTAAACTTTGGCAAGTAAGAGAACCAATAGGGTCCTGAATAACAGCTTGTGTGTTACAAGGCGTCCCCATGCAAGGGATACAGATAGATCCATCACAATCGAGGATGGTCTGCATATCATTAAGGGTGTTCGGATCAAGGTCGTCACAAGGTACTACGGAGGTAGCACCATTGGAACAATCAGTTGGCGCACCCGCACAAGGGATACAAACAGTACCATCACTATCGAGCACTGTTTCCAGATCATTGATCGTACAAGGATCAAGATCGTCACAAGGTACTACTGAAGTGCTACCA
>JAHDHW010000255.1:0-3091 GCA_020631105.1 Saprospiraceae bacterium
AATATTCCCTAATTTTGCATATTTTCGCAGCTCGTTTTAAGCACTTGGAACTAAAAACAGGAATCATTGGATTTATTACCTAAACCAAGTGTATTATTTCAAAAAACCTAAAGATTCTAAATTACTTTCTAGTGAATCTTAAGCCTTGAGAAAACGTTTAGAAAGCAGCTTACTTTTAAAATAAACATCAAACAGCAATTCAATATGGATTATAATCCAAGAGAGATCGAAAATAAGTGGAAAGCCTACTGGAAAGAACACGAAGTTTATAAAGTAGAAAATCCAGCTTCTGGTGAATCAGAGAAGCCGAAGTTTTATGTATTAGATATGTTCCCTTATCCTTCTGGAGCGGGATTGCATGTAGGGCACCCGCTAGGGTACATTGCTTCAGATATATTTTCTCGTTACAAGCGAATGAGTGGTTTTAATGTACTACACCCGATGGGTTTTGATGCCTTTGGTTTACCTGCTGAGCAATATGCTTTGGAGACAGGGATTCACCCTGCGAAATCCACTTCAGAGAATATGGAGCGCTATCGCACTCAATTGGATAATTTAGGGTTCAGTTTTGATTGGAGTCGTGAGGTACAAACTTGTAATCCTAAATATTACAAGTGGACCCAATGGATCTTTTTGCAATTGTTTGATCATTATTACGATAATCAGGAAAATAAGTCAAAGCCAATTACTGACTTGGTGCAGCATTTCGAACAAAACGGAAATGCAGGAATCGATGCAGCAAACAGCCAGGAAGGATCTTTTACAGCAGAAGAATGGAATGCGATGAGCAAGCAGGATCAGGAAGAGGTTTTGATGAACTATCGCTTAGCTTACCGAAAGATTGGCTATGTAAACTGGTGTGAAGAATTAGGGACAGTATTGGCGAATGATCAGGTCAAAGACGGTGTGTCAGAGCGTGGTGGTTACCCGGTGATTCAAAAGGCAATGAAGCAATGGTATTTGAGAATTACCGCTTACGCTGAACGCTTATTGAATGATTTGGAAGAGATTGAATGGACGGACGCCTTGAAGACCATACAGTCGAACTGGATCGGACGATCGGAAGGTGCAAGTATGTTTTTTGATATTGTTGGCTCGGATGAGAAAATCGAAATCTTTACCACTCGACCGGATACGATTTTCGGTGCTACTTATATGGTCTTAGCGCCAGAGCATGACTTGGTAGAGCAGTTGACTACAGCAGATCAAAAGCAAGCAGTGGATGATTACATCAGCTATGTAAAAGCTAAATCTGAAGTGGAGCGTCAGGCGGAAAAGGAAGTTACCGGAGCTTTTATCGGAGCTTATGCGATTAATCCTTTTACCAACGAACAGATTCCGATTTGGATTGGAGAATATGTGTTGAAAGACTATGGTACTGGGGCAATTATGGCGGTACCTAGTGATGATGAACGCGACCAGCGCTTTGCTAAGAAATTTGGTTTACAGATTATCGATGTAGTCGATAAATCAAAATACCCGGGAGCGACCTTGAGTGATAAGGTAGGCGTGATTATCAACTCAGGCTTTATGAACGGGATGGAAGTGCCGGAAGCTATTACCGCTGCATGTCAAAAAGCAGAGGAAATGGGCATTGGTAAAATGCACATCAATTATAAATTACGAGATGCAAACTTTGGCCGCCAGCGTTATTGGGGAGAGCCCTTTCCGGTGATCTATGATGCGGACGGATTAGTGCATGGCTTGCCATTAGAGGAATTACCTTTGATGTTGCCAGATACGGATGATTTCAAACCAACGAAAGGAGGTCGATCACCTTTAGCGAGATTAGAAGACTGGACCAATTTATCAGATGGCCGAAGCCGTGAAACGGACACCATGCCTGCAGTAGCAGGATCATCCTGGTATTACTTACGATACATGGACCCGGATAATGAGGATGCTTTTGCAGGGCAGAATGCGGTAAATTACTGGCAGGATGTTGATTTATACGTTGGTGGATCCGAGCATGCTGTTGCGCATTTGATGTATGCGCGATTCTGGCATAAATTCTTACATGATAAAGGTTTGGTACCAACCAATGAGCCGTTTAAGAAGTTGATCAATCAGGGGATGATTCAGGGCGTGATTGAATTTATCTACTTGGATAAAAATTCTCCGGAGGATGCTCGTCGTTTCGTTTCGGCTGAGATTGCAGCGCAAGAGCCGGATGGTGATTTCGCAAAAATTCCGG
The DNA here is from genome assembly GCA_020631105.1 of Saprospiraceae bacterium. Lineage (GTDB taxonomy): Bacteria > Bacteroidota > Bacteroidia > Chitinophagales > Saprospiraceae > JAHDHW01. The sequence goes on from JAHDHW010000255.1 coordinate 2,195, forward strand.
TACATATTGATTATGTAACGGATTATGGTTCGGATAAATCATACTTAAACTTAGCAGGGATTAAGCAGTTCATTGACTGGCGACCTGACTATGCAAATGCTAGTTTCGAAAGTGCTACAGGTACTTACAAAAGTGGTGTTTTTGATTCGCCGGGCGGTGCCGCTGACATTACCTTTGTAACCCTCTCTGAAGTGGGCAAAATGTCAAAATCTAAGTTTAATGTCATTAACCCGGATGATGTAATTGAGCAATACGGCGCGGATTGTTTCCGCATGTATGAGATGTTCTTAGGGCCGATTGAACAATCAAAGCCCTGGGATACCAAAGGTATTAGCGGCGTTTCAAGCTTCTTGCGAAAGTTCTGGGGATTATTCTTTGATGCTCAGGGTACGTTTTCGGTGAGCGAAGAACCTGCGAGTAAAGAAGAAATGAAAATCTTGCATACTGCCATAAAGAAAGTGACTACAGATATTGAGCGGTTTTCTTTTAATACTTGTGTTAGTGCCTTTATGGTAGCGACCAATGATTTACGAAAGCTTAATTGTAACAAACGGGCAGTCTTGGATCCCATGGTTCGCTTAGTTGCACCCTTTGCACCTCATGCGGCGGAAGAGTTATGGTTGCGCTTAGGTGGAATGGATGGTATGAAAACAGTACAAGAAGCAGGATTTCCGCAATTTGATGAAAAATACTTAGTAGAGGATTCTATTACTTACCCAATTAGTATTAATGGAAAGAAACGTGCTTTGGCGGACTTTCCGGCTGACGCTTCTAAAGAGGATTTAGAGAGAGATGCTTTGGCTTTAGAAGAAATGCAGAAGTGGTTGGAAGGGAAAACGGTACGTAAAGTAATCGTGGTGCCTAAGCGGATGATTAATATTGTGGTGGGGTAGAGAG
>JAHDHW010000255.1:3191-5692 GCA_020631105.1 Saprospiraceae bacterium
GGATGATTAATATTGTGGTGGGGTAGAGAGGGAGTCGGAAAGTGAGATAGTGAGAAAGTGAGAAAGTGGGTTAGTGCGGGAGTTAGATCGGTAAGCCAGTGGGGAGATTAGTGGGAAGCAGGATTGCCGAGCTACGGATTGGTAAGTAAGTTGGGGAACAAGTGAGCCATGTGCTACTTGTTCCCCAATTTATTTATTGGAATATTACTCTAGTATCTTGAATGTTGTACGACGATTTGCCTGGTGCTCCTCTTCAGAACATCGATTACAGGCGCAATCTATAGCTGGTGAATTTTCACCATAACCTTTGGCAACTAATCGATCAGAAGGAATCCCTTTTGTGATAAGGAAGTCTACTGCGGATTGTGCGCGTTTTTGAGATAAGTTTTCATTGTATGAGCCAGGACCACGGCAATCGGTGTGAGAACCTAATTGAATACTAATCTGAGGGTTTTCGTTTAGGATCTCTGCCAGGTCGTTAAGTGTGGGTTCTGCATCAGGTCGAATGTTCCACTTTTCAAAATCATAATAGATATTATCCAGAACGATTTCTTTATTGACGAAGATTTTGTCAAGGATGATTTCTACCGTATAGGTAGTCACTGGATTATTGGGATCTTTGCCGATCCCTTTTGTGCTAAAGGAGCTGCTATTGTTCAGGTAACTTTCCTTAGAGGCGGCGAAATCGTATTCGGTATCTTCTGTTAATTCTAAAGTGAATAGGCCATCCTCTCCGACGGTAACTGTTTTCGTTTCTCCATTAAACAGGATATTTACTGTTGCACCATTCAGTGGCTTTCGGCCTAGGATCGTACTGTTTGGATTATCCGCAACCTGGTAGATCTTTTCTAGTACATAACCCTCTAGTATCATCTTGTACACTATGACTGGTGGTGGTACAGTAGTGTCAACTGGTGGTGGCGGAGGTGGAACTTTTCTCGTAAAACGATAGATGTCATCTCCTCCTGCTCCGTTTTCTCTGGCAGATGTGAAGTAACCGACCTGGATGATATCCTCATCAGTTGGTTTTCGTGGATCAACCACATACCCAAAATCATCACTACCGGAGTTTATTGGCGATTTAAGATTGAATGCTGGGCTCCAGTCCCGATTGCCAAGTTTGTAAGACTTGAAGATGTCTAAGCCACCCATTCCTGGCAAGTAATCAGATGCGAAGTAAAGCGTATCATTATCGATATGCGGAAATCGTTCTGCACCAGGGGTATTGATATTCCGACTTAATAATTGTGGTGTACTCCATCCTTCGGGTGCCCTTTCGGATACGTAGATATCATGACCTCCCCATCCATCCGGATGTTCAGCACTAAAATAAAGCACGCTACCATCTTTGGAAACAGCAGGGTCGCCGTAGTTTACTTCTTCGTTTTCGAACAATTTAAGTTTTTCGGGTGATGACCATGCTCCATTTTCGAAAGTACTTCGCATAATTGAACAATAGCTATCTGCATATTTATCAGGGTTAGAGCATCGGGTAAAATACATCTCTGAATAATCCTCAGTGAAGCTTACGGTACCTTCATTATCAAGGCTATTGATTGGAGATTTAAATGCCTCGACGTCATTGGATCGGGTATTTACAATAAAGAGATCTGAAAAGTTATTACCTGTCCAGTTATATTTCTCTTCTCCCATACTTGAAGAACGATCAGAGGTGAATACTAAGGATTCATCCCGATAGACTGCAGGAGAATAATCAGCATCAGAAGTATTAAAGGTGGCAAGCTCAATTGCATAAGCCTTGCGTTGTTCTTTCGCCCAGTCCAATGCTATCTGGCATGCAGTGATCTCTCTACGATATTCATACGGACTTCCTATTTCAATACCCAGATTTTTGAAAGCCTGCATCGCTTCTTTGTATTGCTCCGTTTGTTTAAGTCCATAGGCCATTCCTTTTAGAGCATCTACACCGTAGCCATTATCATAGGCAGAACTGTAATAATCTATCGCATTCTCTACCTGGCTAAGGTTGCGATAGGATTCTGCAATCATAAAGGCTATTTGGCCTTTTTCAATTCTACTTTTTGCCTTCTCTTGCTCTTTCTTTAACATGGGAATTGCTATAGCGTATTGTTTACGCTCATAAGCGGTAGAACCATCTTTGATTTTTTGTACATAGGTACAACTGGAGATCACTATGATTAGGGATAGGAGAGTGGTGATAATTTTAGTCATAAGCTTTTGTTGTGCGCTGATAAACTTACGAAAAGCATAGCACTATACAGCATTTGTTCTTATGTTAAAAACGCTACAGGGAAAGCCTTTGTTGCAATTTAACGAAGGTGATCTTTTTTGAGATAGAATGATTAGTTAAGCGTAAGACAAATTATTCGAATTGAAGACAGAACTGATGGGTTTAGGAAGCAGGAGAAGAAGCTGACGGGCCAAGCTTGGTATGTGGACTAGAACCGTATTAATTCACTTCGCATATGGGCAAAAAAATAAGTCTGTGTTGACACAGACTTAGGAAACGAATCTTACAA
>JAHDHW010000046.1 GCA_020631105.1 Saprospiraceae bacterium
CATCAAATAACAAATCGGACCTGTGATCGCAACATACAACCACAAAGGATAAACCCATCTTGCCATTTTTTTATGCCGATCAAATTGCTGAGTAATAGCACGCGTAAAGGTGATTAAGATAAACGGAAGTATTAGACCAGCTAGTGCGACATGTGTCGCTAGCAGGATTAGATATATTGTTCGCTGAGTTCCCACCGCTGATAATTCCGCTGCGCTCACCACCCCGTCCCAATTCGCATCACCAAACCGAACTTCCGTATTGGTAAAATGATAAACGACATAGGATAACAGAAAGAGCGCTGAAAATGCTAAGGCAGCATAAATACTATTTCGGTGCGCTGCAATATTCTTTTGTTTGATAAAATACAATGCAAAGATCAAAGCTACCGCAGCCAATGCATTTAAGGTAGAGTGAAAAGGAGGCAAAAAACTAAAATCAATATCCGTTTGAATTTTAAATTCCGGACGACGCATAAGCCCAACCAATATCAACACGAGGGCAGAAATTACCCAGGTGGCAATATTCATTCGCTTAGCAAGTAATTGTTGTTGCTGTTCCATTATTATTTCTCTTTTTCTCGTTTAAGTACAGCTTCTTCCTCGGACCTTCTGGGCAGAGTAAGTGCCAAATGTTCGATTAATCTCGTAAGCGATTGGTCATTATTGATATCGTAGTAATTGCGGATCATTCCACTTTCATTAATTAGTACAAAGTAAGGGTATTCATTAGGCACATCAATAACAGAAGAAGAACGAGGAATCGTCATATCTTCTCCACGGTTTGCAAGATCTGGTATTTGTACACCTTCTTTGATCATACTTTTGACTACACCTTGATCACCAGCCAGAAAATAATGTTGAATAGCATTTAATTCTTCTTTCTGTGCCAGAGCTGCCAATTGCTTAGCGTCTGTAGGTTGAAGCGCAACAGCAACATAAATCAAATCCTCTCGCTCTTTAAACTGGCTGAAGTACTTTCGAAAATACTCCATCGTTCGGCCATAAGATTCATTATTCGGATTAAAGAAACTTAAGATCGCCGTTTTTCCTTCTATAGATGAACGGTTAACCGTTTTACCATTTTGATTTACAAGGGTAAACTCTGGAATACGACCATAGTCTTTTAGCTCACTCATCAACTCTTTATGATAGTTGAATCCCGCTTTAAGATAGTACCAAGAGCCTAGTGGTAACCCAATTAGGAATAGACCAAGTGCCAGGTTTTGGATGATTTTTTTAGTGCTAGTCTTTGTACTCATATGCTTATAACAAAATCTGTGGAGAGTGGTTGTAAGAGTGGGAAATTCTGAAACTAAAATGACAAAAGACAAAAAAGGCGAGTCACCAGAAGTGCTCGCCTTTTTTCTTTATATCAATTCAGTTTCTTCGTATTGTTCTTCCGGAGGCGCTACGTAGCCGATCTCTTTTTTGTTCTTTTCTAAGATCAACTGCCGACGCTCGTTCCAGGAGTTACCTTCGTGAAAGAAAGCAATAATTGCCCATACTAATAATAGTGTAGGTAATAATACACTCATTGCTAATCCTTTCACCTCATATCGCATATGCATAAATTCATAAACGATAAAGTATGCCTTATACAAGCTTAATCCGATCATCAAAGGATACATGATGATTCGACTTAATCGGAATCCTTCGATTAGGTGACCGTTACCTAACAAGGCGATAGCTACCTCTACAAGGGTTACGATGGCTAGTAGGATCAATCCTTTGACTACTAATTTTTTAGACTCTTCGTAGGTTAAATGTCCCATTTATATAAAAGTTTCTTTTTTGTTGAAATAGTTCTTGATCACAATTACAGTAGGTAGAATACTAAGAATACGAATACCCACACTAAATCTACAAAGTGCCAGTATAAACCAATTTTCTCTACCATTTCGTAACCATTCTTACGTTTCACATATAATCCTGATGCTACATTTACAAGTATGATCAACAAGAACGCAACCCCAGATAAAACGTGAAAACCGTGAAAACCCGTAATGAAAAAGAATAATGCACCAAAAGCTTTTGGTCCAAACTCTTCCTTACGGATCTGACCATCTTCGTCTGATCGATAAGCTCCATTTTCGTAGATGCTTCCATCGCTATGGTAAGTGATAAGGTATGGTGTATTGGATTCGAAAGATTCTCCGGCAAATTCTTTACCATAGTGATCCATCTTAGTGTAATATCTATTTTCAGGGATATCAGCGGTACCAGGCGCAAGGTAATAATGTGTATTCACCTTATGTGCATGGTCTCCTTCACCGTGGCCGTCATCGCCATGGGCAGCATCACCATGATCATCTCCATGCCCGTGGTCTCCTCCGTGAGCGATATCTTTTTCGATAAACCCAGCGGCTTTCAATTCATCAGCAGAAACATATGTACCGCCTTCGAAATGATTAGAAAAAGGATTCTTTGTTACAGATACGCCCTCTCCTTTGATCAGCGTTGTCCATTCCCAAGCCTGACAGCCTAAGAAAGTCGCTCCACCAAGTATGGTAAGGAACATCCAGAAAATAACACCTCTTTTGTTTTCGCGGTGCCCTTCTTGCACTGCACGTACCATCGTTACTGAACTAATGATCAATACGAATGTCATAAACGTCACAAAAATAAGTGGCGCATTATGTATACCGAAAGGAGCAGTAGAAAAGACATAATCCGGTACTGGCCAAGTAGGCATACTAAATCGCATAGCACCATAGGCAATCAAGAAGCCTGCAAAAGTGAAGGCATCCGAAAGCAAGAAGTACCACATCATCAATTTACCATAACTTGCCTTAAAAGGTTGTTTACCACCTGACCACGCATCTGATCCAGTGTGCACATCCTCTTCGTGTAATGCTGTGTCTGTTGCCATTTACTAATTTTTTAATTCGACACTAATGTCTTGTTTGTTAAACACAGAATAGATTATCTATTCTTAAGATTGCAATATTATAAAAGTAAGTATATACAACCATAGAAAATCCAGAAAATGCCAGATTACTAGGGTTAGTTTAAATCTCAATTTCCTCTTTGGGCTCACATTAAATTTTAATGCGAAAGCGTGGATTAATGCAACAATTAATACTGCTACTCCAGCAAAAATATGTAGCGCATGAAAACCAGATAATACATATACAAATGATCCTGCCGGGTTTCCATCTAATGCTACGCCCATGTCAAACAACTGCTGCCAGCCAATATACTGCATTGCCAAAAATGATAATGCCAGTAATAAACTTAACACCAATAAGCCTTTATAGAGTTGTTCTTTCTTACGTTTAAAAAAGAAGTAACTGCTATGTAAAGTCACACTGCTCAAAAGTAATACTGCAGTGTTAATAAAAAATATCGTCGGTAATCTGAATTCTAGCCAGTTACCAGCAGATTGTCTTACAATATAGGCACTCGTCCATGCCATAAACATCATCGTTATACTTACGCAACCTAATAAAGTCGCAAATAATAACGGATGTATTTTATTTCTTGTCTGCGTCTGCTGTTCTCTTATCGCCACATTCATAGATATTATATTTTATCAAAAAACAAAGCAAATAAAATAATTGGTAAATAGAAGAAAGAACTAAACATCAGTTTAAGTGCTGTCTTCCTGGTTTCCGCTTTGTAAAAATCCCAGGCACAATACGCATATACAATACCACAAAGAGCAAGAATCATAGCCGAAACTATTCCACTTACTCCAAGAAAGTAAGGCGCTAGACTTACCGGGATTAAGAATAAACAATAAATGAAAGACTGATAACCAGCATTATTATTTCTCACACCTCTCGCAGAAGGCAATAAATGTATTCCGGCCTTGGTGTAATCTTCAAAAGCCATCCAGGCAATCGCCCAAAAATGTGGAAACTGCCATAGAAATTGTATTGCAAATAAAGTAAGGGCCAACATTGTGATCTCTCCTTCATATGCTACACAACCTATCATCATAGGCAATGCTCCCGGGATTGCGCCAACCAAAACTGCTAATTGAGTGATCTTCTTCATTGGGGTGTACACAAAAGCATACAAAATGTAAGAGATCATCCCAAGTAATGCTGTCCATGGGTTGAACGTAGCTAGGATCAGGATACCAAACAAACTCATAAATCCAGAAGCAAGTACCGCCTCCGAAACGTTCATTCTTCCTGTAGCTAAAGGTCGATTCTCCGTGCGCTTCATCAACTGATCAGATTCTCTTTCTAAAACCTGATTCATTGTATTCGCAGCACCTGTAATCAAAAAACCTCCAATACCTAATAATAATACCTCAAGCCATGCAATGCTACCTCCGGCAGCTATCAAGTATGCCATCACAGCAGAAAAGACAACTAATGCAGATAGTCTTACTTTTACTAACATGGAGTAATCCGCGAACTTTTGTCCGAGGCTTAATCCAATTGTAGTATTTACTGTTTTTGTTTGCACGAATTTGAGCTATCTAATAATTTCTGGTCTAAAATCAAATACAAGTTCCAGAAATGGGAACTTAGCTAATTGGTTAACTAAGTTCCCAGTCTGTTTATATTGAATAAGCTAAAGTTGATCAATTAGTGTGCTTCGGATTCATCCTCCGAAACTGGTAATACCTGAGGAATGTACTCATTCCCATCTTTACCATAATCATATGCCCATCGGTGAACCACAGGAATTTTACCAGGCCAGTTTCCGTGGCCAGGCGTAATTGGTGTAGTCCATTCAAGTGTCGTTGCGCCCCAAGGATTCTTAGAAGTAACTTTCTTCCCTTTCCAGATACTGTAGAAGAAATTCACAACAAATAGAATCTGTAATCCAAATACAATGATCGCTGAAACGGTAATGAATTTATTCATATCATCGAAGTGAGAGAAAGCATCAAACCCTTCGAAGCTATAGTATCGACGTGGTACACCTGCCATACCTAAATAGTGCATTGGCCAGAAAATCAAGTAAGCACCAATGAATGTTCCCCAGAAGTGAATCTTACCTAGAGTCTCATTCATAAAGCGGCTATACATTTTCGGGAACCAGTTGTAGATACCCGCGAACATTCCAAAGAATGCTGCAATACCCATCACAATGTGGAAGTGAGCTACCACGAAGTATGTATCGTGCATTTGAATATCAATCGCAGAGTTTCCTAAGAAGATACCCGTCAAACCACCAGAGATAAACATCGATACAAAACCAATCGCAAATAAGCTGGCAGAATTGAACCTTATATTACCCCCATACAGCGTAGTAATCCAGTTAAACACTTTCACGGCTGACGGAACAGCAATAATTAAAGTAAAGACTACGAAAATATTGGTGATGAATGGATTCACACCTGCCATAAACATGTGGTGCGCCCATACGATAAATGATAAGAAGGCAATTGCCAGGATGGAATAAACCATCGCTTTATATCCAAAGATCGGTTTCCTTGCGTGTACTGAAAGTACTTCAGAGACCAGCCCCATTGCAGGAAGAATAATAATATATACCTCAGGGTGACCTAAGAACCAGAATAAATGCTGGTAAAGAATCGGACTACCTCCTACTCTATCCAATGCCTCTCCACCTACATATATATCACTCAGGAAGAAACTCGTTCCGAGTTCTCTATCAAATATTACTAAGAAAAATGCAGATGCTAATACTGGGAAAGAAAGAAGACCAATGATTGCTGTTACAAAGAATGCCCAGATCGTCAAAGGCAATCTCCACATCGTCATTCCTTTTGTACGTAAGTTAAGTACCGTCGTGATATAGTTTATCCCTCCAAGCAGTACGGAGACGACAAACAGCACCAAACTGACCGTCCACAAGGTCATACCAGCACCCGAGCCTGTCGAAGCTTGGGGCAAGATACTCAGCGGTGGATAAGCCGTCCATCCTCCAGAGAAGGGGCCTGTACTCAAAAAGAGTGAAGCAAACATCACAACACCTGCCAGGAAAAAGAACCAATAGGATAGCATGTTCAATAAAGGAGATGCCATATCCCTTGCTCCTACTTGCAATGGAATCAATAAATTACTGAAAGTTCCACTTAATCCTGCCGTCAATACAAAGAATACCAGAATGGTACCATGCATAGTAACTAAGGCATAATAAAACTGTGGATCTAAAGTACCAATCCCCGCTTCATTCACTGTGATCCATTTTCCTAGAAGTGGCTTTAGCCATGCTAAACTTTCCTCCGGAAAACCTAGCTGTAGACGGAAAATGATAGACATTGCTGCACCAATAATTGCCCAGAAAATACCGGTAATCAAAAATTGCTTCGCAATGATCTTATGATCCTGGCTAAAAATGTAGTGAGTAATAAAGCTTGACTGATATTTGTCACCATGATGATGATCATGAAAATGATCTTCATAGCCTTGCTCCTCAATCAATAATGCTGGATCGTAATCAGGTTTAACTAAATTAGTAGCCGCCATTTACTTAAATATTTATTAGTTCAGTCCAAAATAGGACAGGTGTTTATTACTGAGAAATAATTTTAAACTCGGTTCTTCGGTTCTCTTGTCTTCCTTCGGCAGTAGCGTTATCTGCTACTGGAACAGTATCTCCATAACCAACAGATGACATCCGCTCTGCTTCTACTCCTTTATTAAGTAAGAATTCGTAGACAGTTTGTGATCGTCGGTTTGAAAGATCCAGATTAGCAACTGGGTCACCAGTATTATCCGTATGTCCAGCTAATTCAACAGCAACATTTTTGTTTTTGTTGAGGAAATCAAACAAGTTATTTAATTCATATCGAGATAAATCCGTTAAACTTGCTCTTCCTGTTTCGAAAGTAACATAGTCCAGGCGAATAATCTTTTCTGATGGGTCCGTTGCTTTCAATGCTTTTTCAACTTTAGTATTGAAATCACGTCGACGCTCCTGAATCTCGATATCTAATAATTTTCCTTTGTGAGGATCTTCATCTGTATTTCTGATCGATGACATATAGAATGAACTCTGACTTGCTGACCATTCTTCATATTCTTCTGGAGAAACCACCTCAAGTACTCTACGCATACTGTAGTGACCTTTACCACAAAGTTCAGCACATGCAAGCTCGAATTGGAATTCCTGATAACGTTTTTTACTCTCAGGGTCAGTTGGATCAGCTGGTTCGTGCCATTCCGGGTATTTAGGAGTACCATCAGCTTTCAAAGAACCTAAACGTTCCCGGTACTCTTCAGTAGTAATCGTCGGTGTGAATACGAAGTAAGTCGGTAGACCAGGGATAGCATCCATTTTCACTCTGAAGTGAGGTAAGTCGAAGTTATGCAACACATCACGAGAAGTAATACGTACCCGAACCGTTTTACCCAGAGGAATTTTAATCACTTCACCAGGTGCAGAAGATACCACATCATCAAGACTCTTCTCATCATTGAAGTCTATTCCAAGGGAATTTACCGCTGTAATATTTTTAAAATACTTTGTACCAAGAGCTCCGTCAGGGCCAGGGTAACGCATTGACCATGCAAACTGATAGCCTGTTGCTTCGATTTCGATATGCTCCTCATTGGGACCTACGTCCGCCATCACTTCGTTCCACACATCCAAACCTCCAACTACTAAGAAGGTCATTACAACAGCAGGAATAGCCGTCCAGATCACCTCTAGTTTGTTATCATGAGAAAGGAATAATGCTTTACGGTTTTTTTGTCCACGATATTTATACGCAAACCAAAACAAAGCAATATGTGTAATTACGAAAACGATTCCTGTAAAGAACAAGGTCAGGTTAAATAGATAATCTAGATCCGGACCATGCGCCGAAGCAGCTTCATGTGGGCCATAACCCAACATATCATTTTTGTAGTATACTGCTGAGACAATACAACCTACTAAAAAGAGTACTAAGAATAGCATTGAAAAACGGCCATGGAAATTATTCGATTCCAATTGCGTTTCCTCTTCGCCACGAATCTTAGCAGCCAATTCGGTTACCTTACCAATCTGAACCACGACTATCGCGATCAGAGCCACACATAATAAGATGATTAATCCTGTCATTATTTCAAATTTCTATTTTCAAAACCCAAAAAATATCGGGTCGTTTATTTTTACTTGATTAAGAATGGTGGTGAATACTTTCTGCGTAGTATGGATCACCAGCCGGTCGTAATGTTGCTTTTGTCAATTGGTTAAATACGAAGTAGAAAAACAATGATAAAAAGCCAATAAATATTCCAAGCTCCAAAAGGTGCGGATAATCAAATCCGGCAACTGAAGGTAATGCTCCGTGTGCTCCTTCAGCATGCGATAATTCTTTGATGACACCTGGCTTGATCATGTAGAAGAAATCCCACCAGTGTCCGAATAAAACCAATGCTGCTGCAAAACCAACTGTACCAAACTTTCGTTTTGTATCGTTCCGCATCAAAATAAGGAACGGTAATCCGAAGTTCATGATTAAGTTACCAAAGAACAATACTGGATATTCATCTCTTCTGGTCTTAAAGTATGTGGTCTCCTCCCCTACGTTTGCATACCAAATCAACATGAACTGAGAGAACCATAAGTAAGTCCAGAATACACTAAATGCAAATAATAATTTACCTAAATCATGAATATGCTCATCCGTAACATCCACCAAGAATCCTCTTGACTTCAGGTAAATGATGGTTAGCAATGTAAGCGCTAAAGCAGAAACAAACCAACTTGCAGTGGTGTACCATGCATACATAGTACTATACCAGTGTGGTTCAATAGACATCATCCATAACCAAATCAATGCACATGAGCTAAAAGCTGCAATTGGTAAAAATGCTGCTGCGTACACTTTGATTTTTCGGTGAATAGCATAATCCGCAGTACCCGCTTTATCCTCAGAAATAGACATTCTTCTGATTGGTACAGCAAATAGAAAGTAGAATACACTTAAGAATCCAATAGTTGCAACGGTATAAAAAGTAGGATTCAAGAATCCAGATTTACCTGCAATTACTGCATCATAGGTTTCACTCCCTACCGTGGTTACACCCTCTCCTGCCCAATGGTACAGGTGATGAAAATGTCCCCAAACACCAATTACGATTACGGTCATCATTACCAGACCGACAATAAGGAATAGCGAATAGGCTTCCCAGATTCGCTTGATTACAGCATACCATCCTGCATAAGCACTGATCGCTGCACATATTGCAAAAAGAGAAACAAAAGCAATACCGGTAAAGAATACCGCATTATGTAAGAAGTTCGTCCAAAAACGGCTATGAATTTCAGATGCGTGTGGTGATCCGTCTATGAAAAAAGACAAAACTAGACATACAAGTCCGAGAATCATTCCACCGATCAGTACCGATTTTTCTCTTCCTTCGAACGTAAATTGATTCATTATATCTTTGTTTTTATAACCCAAGTTTGGGTAGATTGTTTGTTGTTAGCTTTAATTTGACAATTTAATGATCATCTCCATGATCGTGGTCGCTATCAGAGTGACTATGATCGTCTCCAGCGTGCCCTTCTTCACCATGTCCATCAGCATTATGATCACTATCCTCCATTTGCGCCATATGCTTTACAGTAGCTCCAGGAACATCGATCAATGCAGAAGTTAATGTGTTCGCTTCTTCGCTATATTCTTTCTTAAGTTCTTTTGCTTGTAAAGCATGAATGTAGTGAATCACGTCCCAACGCTCCTTGTAAGAGATTTTATCTGCATACGCTCCCATTACACCTTTACCTTGCATAATCGCGTGGTAGTAACGTCCATTAGATGAATTGTAGAAAGTGTCTTGCAGAAAGTTTGCAGGTGCAGCAGGATAAGCTGCATTTGGATTAGTTTCATCAACTAACCAACCGTTTCCGTCTCCTTTGTCGCCATGGCAGATCGCACAGAAAACATCATATAGTTCCTTTCCTTTTTCTAAGCCAGCAGCTGTAATCGGAAATGGATTATCGATGATATCCGCTGAAGCTCTTGCTCTTTCCTGATCTGTATTACCATAGTAATATGGTACCTGACCATTTACAGGGACAGCAACTCCATTCGTACCATTTCCTGAAACAGTACCCGCATATCCGCGAGGAATCGTTCCGTTTACAGTAGTACGAGGCATAGACATTTCTTTGAGTGTCTTTACACTTGCGCTATCCCATGTATTGAGGTAGTAATAATTATGAACATTCGCTTCGTATGCAATAGAGTGTCCCATATCAGGCATGTACTCGTTCCCCGGATCATTACCATGAGGTCCAGAGCAAGCACTAAAACCTAGTGCAACAATTGCGAATAAAATTAAAATGGATATATTATTTTTTTGATTCATTAGTTCCTAAGTTGAGGATAAGTTATTTACCCTTATTCAATCAAAAATTAAATTCGTTTAGATTACTTTACTGCTTACTTCTGAAGCACCAGTCTTCGAAAAGAAAGACTGAAGCTTACTAATTTCTTCGTTAGAGTAACCATTAGTTTCGAAAGCAATACAAAATTTATCATCAGTGATTCTATCATCCAATGTTGGATTTGTAACACCAGGGCCTAAGCCACATACGGTGTAAAAAGAAACCACCATTCCGATCGAAGCAAAAAGTACCGTCAACTCGAAAGTAATCGGAATAAATGCCGGAGCAGAGAAATAAGGCTTACCTCCAAAAATAATCGGCCAGTCACGCGTAAATACCCATGTCATAAATAAGAAGGCAGTTAGGGTACCTAATGCACCGTAGACGAATCCTGCGATGTGCAAACGAGACTCCGATAAACCAAGTAATGGATCTAATCCGTGAACAGGAAACGGAGAATAAACTTCTTCGATATCTAAATGATCCGCATTAGCTTGACGTACTGCATCCAACAACACTGTTTCGTCGTCGTACAATCCGTATAAAACTTCTTTTGCTTCTTTCATTTTTATAATAAATAGTTGAATTAACTGTTTCTAATTTATTGTGCTCGGCACTTCCTCTTTATCATTAATTAATGAGCATGCTCTTCGTGATGAGGCTTCTCATTAAGCATTTTATCATAATTAGATCGGGCATTTTCTTGAGCGTATTGATCACCACTTGTCTTAAGAATACTCTTCACCTCAGCGATAGCAACAACTGGTGCCACTCGAACGAAGATTAAGTAAAGTGTCATAAATAACCCGAAAGTACCAAGGTAAATACCAATCTCTACCCAAGTCGGTACATAGTAACTCCAGCTTGATGGTAAGTAATCACGAGCAAGTGTAGTTGCAATAATTACAAATCGCTCAAACCACATACCGATGTTAACGAAGATTGACATGAAGAAAGTAATGAAGATGCTTCTTCTGTACTTCTTGATCCAGAAAATCTGAGGTGATAATACATTACAAGCCATCATACCAAAGTATGACCACCAGTATACACCAAGGGCACGATTATAAAAGGCAAATTGCTCATAGATATATCCAGAATACCAAGCGATGAATAACTCTGTAAGGTATGCTGTACCTACGATAGTACCTGTAAGAAGAATTACCTTATTCATCGATTCGATGTGATTAACGGTAATGTAATCCTCCAGCTTTAAAATTTTTCTTGTGATGATCATCAAGGTTAATACCATCGCAAAACCTGAGAAGATCGCCCCCGCAACAAAGTAAGGAGGGAATATAGTGGTGTGCCATCCAGGAATTACTGAAGTGGCGAAATCAAAACTTACAATCGTGTGTACAGAAAGTACTAAAGGTGTTGCTAAGCCCGCTAATATTAAAGACAGTGATTCCCATCTTTGCCAGTGCTTTGCTTTACCAGTCCATCCAAAAGAAAGGAAGTTGTAAATGTTTTTACGTAATCCTTTTGCACGGTCCCGTACCGTTGCGAAATCAGGTACTAAACCAGTATACCAGAACAAGAGTGAAACGGTGAAATAAGTACTGATCGCAAATACATCCCAAAGAAGTGGAGAGTTAAAGTTAACCCAAAGTGGTCCACGGGTATTTGGATAAGGGAAGATGAAGAATGCTAACCAAATACGTCCCATGTGAATTAATGGGAATAATCCGGCACACATTACCGCAAATATGGTCATCGCTTCCGCTGCCCGGTTAACCCCGGTACGCCATTTTTGACGGAAAAGGAGCAAAATCGCCGAGATTAAGGTTCCTGCGTGACCGATTCCGATCCACCAAACGAAGTTGGTAATATCCCAACCCCAGCCAATAGTTCGGTTCAAATCCCAGGTACCAATACCGACCCAAATCGTATACCCGATACAGAATAATCCAAAAGATAAGGTCGCTATTGATAGGATAAATCCTGCAACCCATGAAGCATTAGGAACACGCTCCGTTGGACTAACAATATCTTCCGTAATTTGATGGTAGGTCTTACTACCGGTAATTAAAGGTTCCCGAATGGGAGATACAACTGCACTCATGTTCTATTGTATTATTGTTGTGTTCTTTTATCTAGTTCTTAGCTTAAATTATCCAGTGATTCCGCTCTATTGTTAACTTTCATAGAGTAACGAACAGATGGATCAACGTTGGTTTCCTCGATTACACGGTAGATTGTTTGCTCCCGCTCTTCAAGTACTTTTGCTAATTGCCCTTCTTTATTATTTACGTCTCCAAAAACAATTGCTCCCGTAGGACATGCTGTCTGACATGCAGTACGTACATCTGAATCTTGTAATTGACGACGCTCTCGTTTTGCGGTTAATTTTCCTTCCTGAATACGTTGTACACAGAAGCTACATTTTTCAATAACCCCTCTTGTACGAACAGTAACATCCGGGTTAAGCACCATACGAGTAAGGTTATCCGCACCAAATGGAATTTCTTCTCCATTTACAGAAGGTTGGTTACCAGGGAAGATATCTGCCGTAGTATAATCTAACCAATTGAATCGACGTACTTTGTAAGGACAGTTATTTGCACAGTAACGCGTACCGATACATCGGTTATAAGTCATTTGATTCAATCCTTCTGAACTGTGGTTTGTTGCTGCAACCGGACAAACGTTTTCACACGGTGCATTATCACAGTGCTGACACATCATTGGTTGATAAACAACATTCGGACTTTCTGCATCACCGTAGTAGTAGCGATCAATTCGAATCCAGCTCATCTCGTGGTGGCGAGAAACTTCACGCTTACCAACAACTGGTACATTATTCTCCGCTACACAAGCAACTGCACAAGCTGAACAACCGGTACAGGCATTCAGGTCAATAAACATTCCCCAGTGGTGACCGTTTTCGTAAATTGAACTATGGCCGCCATAAAGGGTCTCTTCGTTCCAGTCTTCCCGAATATGATCACGCTTAGCTTGTAACTTTTTAGTCTTCTCCGCTAAATCATCAACGTGAGAATTGAATATGACCGTTCTATCTGTTAAAGCACCTTGGAAAAATGCTTCTTCATCAAGATTAACTTTTTCTCCATTTGCATTATCGCCAGTTACTCCCATAGTATGGTGGTACTGAACGCAAGCAAATTCACCGTCTTCTCCAACCACATTCAGGCTACCTAAATCCGCATAGTATTTAGTGTTGCCATTAGCATCCAATGATAGCCAAGGCTGAACATTTGTTCCAATTCCTTGTCCAGCCATTCCAACTACTGTTCGTCCTTGTCCCAGACCGATAGATACCGTCCCAGGAGCTTGACCAAATTGAGGTAAAGC
Organism: Saprospiraceae bacterium; assembly: GCA_020631105.1. GTDB lineage: Bacteria > Bacteroidota > Bacteroidia > Chitinophagales > Saprospiraceae > JAHDHW01. Next base: position 13,567 of record JAHDHW010000046.1, read on the forward strand.
TGTTAATTTTTGAGTACTGTCACCAATGCTTACTTCAACAATCTCCGCTTTTCCTTTTGCCTGACGACGACCGATACCTTTATAACCTTCGAAATCGCTTCCGTTCCAGTTTACAGGTACAGAAACATAATTACCCCATGTTGTACGGGTAACCGGATCAGGAATCTCTTGTAACCAAGGGTTTCCAGCATATTGACCAGCTCCAACCATAAGTGACTCATAAAAAGACACTTCCATTTCTGAAGCAGATGGTTTGTTAATTAATCCTGCAGCACGATTAACATCGATATTTGCAGCAGCAGTAGCTGTAGCTCCGCTTCCCATATTCAAGACACCATCGTGAAGAGCAGAATCCCAAAATGAACGGAAAGTCGCAAAATCACTTTGCGATGCAAACGCAGTTGCTTCCCAGTTACTTTTGACAAAGTCGTAGTATGGTTGCTCTGCATTTTTATTTAACGCTGAGCTATCGGCCCAGGTCAACAAACTAACCTCCGCATTACGAGTATCGAATAAAGGATGGATAGTAGGTTGAATTAAAGAGTAGTGTCCACGTTTTGCTTCCACATCTCCCCATGATTCTAAATAATGGTGAGTAGGAGCAACGTGCTGACATAGATTAGTACTTTCGTTATTTACTCCTGAGAAAGAGATAGAAAGTCCAACTTTTGCCAAACCAGCAGCAAATGCTTCTCCATTTGGTAAGTCAAACACTGGGTTAGCACCATCCATTAAGAATAATGCATCAACTCCACCGCCATTCATTTCCTGAATAAGACCTTGAATGTCACGATCTAATCCTTGACGTTGTAATGATGCGTTAGCGAAGCTGATAGTAGCTCCATAATTGCTGAGTAATTCGTTGGTCTTATTAACTAATAATTGCTCCCCAACGTTATTTGAACCAGAAACAACCAAAGATTTTCCTTTAGCAGCTGCTAATTCTTTCGCTACACTTGCGATTTGCTGACCTGCTCTACCATTTACAGCAGGAGCTGAAACTTTTTGACCTCCGGTAAGCGCAGCAACTTCATTATATAATGCAGCAATCGCAGCACCTTGCTCAGAAGGTTTGATTAATATTCTGTTATCAGCATTCGAACCAGTCATTGACATCCCGCTTTCCACCTGAATGTGGCGAGACATCTTTGCGTTCTTAACTGACTTAATTTTTCTGTTTTTAGCATATTGAGCAGCGTACTCAATTGGAGAAATCCAGGTACCCAGGAAATCAGCTCCGACAGATACTATTACATCTGCCTTATCAAAGTGGTAACTTGGAATTACGCGATCTCCAAAGCTAGATTCATTTGCCTGAAGCATAGCAGAGCTTGATACCGGGTCATATTGTACCAAAGTCGTATTAGGATATTTCGCTGTGAATTCAGCGATTGCCTTTTTAGTACTAGGACTCATTATCGTGTTCGCAACGATACGAACCTTTGCGCTACCATTAAGCTTGGATTTTACAGTTTCGTCGATCCCAGCCCAGTCTGCTTTTACAAAACCACTCTCGCTATTAGACTTTGGCCCCTGAAAACGATTAACATCATATAGATCAAGAACAGAAGCCTGAGCTCTTGCACTTGTTCCGCCCATTGTAACTGGAGATAATGTATTTCCTTCAATTTTAATTGGACGTCCTTCACGAGTCTTTACTAATACCGGGCAGTAATCTCCACCTTTTACAAAAGTAGATGCATAGTATGTAGCTACACCAGGGACAATAGAATCTGGCTTATTTACGTAAGGGATGGCTCTTTTGACAGGAATGTCACAGCTTGCAGCTAAAGTAGCAGCACCAAGCCCAAAGCCTAAATATTTAAGGAAGTCTCTTCTGGAAGATCCAATTTCTAAGGATTGTTCATCAGAGAGTGACTCAATGATAGGTAATTCTCTGAATTCGCTGTTGATAGTTTCCAGTAATTCTGGATCATTATTCTTATCCTCAACGCCTACCCAAATATCTTGATTATTATTCTTCATATCTATAGTCGGATATAAATTTGTGGTTCTGTTTAAGTATTTGTTTTCTTAGTAGTGACATTTTTGACACTCTAAACCTCCGATATCCTCAACGGTCACTTTATCACGATCACCATTTTTCATTTGGTCATGATATTTTTCATATGACTCATAATATGGGTTATCAGAAAATTTCACTTCTGTCTGACGGTGACAATTAATACACCATCCCATAGAAAGTGGTGAATGTTGTGCAACAACCTCCATCTTTTCAACTGGTCCGTGACAAGTCTGACATTCCACCTTTCCAACACTAACGTGCTGTGCGTGATTGAAATAAACATGGTCCGGTAAGTTATGGATACGCACCCATTCGATAGGCCCTTTGAAAGACGTTTTAGTGTCGTTGGTAAGCGATGAAACTATGTTATCCCATTGACGGTCAACCTCACGAGTCCCAGAGCGATCAAGGCTAGACAAACTGTTGTCTCTCAAGTAATTAGAAGTAATCCACTCTTTGAACATTTTCTCTACATCTTCATCAGACATTGAGTCATAATCATCGATATATGTACCTGTATTTGGATTCCATCCTACTGAAGCATAAATTTTAGAAAGCTCCGCAGTACCATACTGTGATCCTTTCTTAATTGCAGCGTGACAGTTCATACAAGTATTCGTAGCAGGGATTACAGAATGCTTACTTCTCCTTGCTCCGTCGTGACAGTATTGACATTCTATTTTTTGCATCCCCGCGTGCGTCGCGTGAGAAAATTTAATTGGCTGCTCTGGTTGGTATCCTTGTTGTCGTCCTAAACTGATTGCGCTATTCACAGTGGTATAACCACCGAAAACAACCAATGCAAAAAGGATAAATCCAACAACTCCCGAATTAGAGATAGATTGAAGTAGAGACTGAGGTTTACCAACTTGTTTACCTTCTCGGATATCAACCATACGGTTGAGGTTAGTAATAATTCTTGCTAAAACAACAGCAAGAATACCGAGGATGATAAATAAGGTAACAAACAAGAAAGTGTTGCTTCCTTCTTCTGCTGGAACAGCTCCTTGAGGGTTACCTGCTACAGCTGCAACATTGCTTGGCCCGTAAGTACCTGTATATACTCCATCAATATAAACTAATAACGCTTCTATTTCTTCGTCGGTCAAATTAGGGAAAGCCGTCATTACCGATTTGTTGTACTCATTGTACAATGAAACAGCGTAAGGATCACCAGCTGCGATAACTGCAGAGGAGTTTCTGATCCAATCATATAGCAATTCTTCTTTTCCTTCCCATCTTTCTTGCACCCCTCCAAGAGCAGGTCCAGTCATATTGTCGATCATGTTCTTGTTATGACAAGAAGCACAGTTGGCTTTGAATAAACCTTTTCCCTGATCTGCAAGTTCCTGAGCGGAGGCGAAATTAAAGGTGAGAAGAATAAAGCTAGATAATACTAAAAGTCTGGAAATCAATGATTGATATATCATTCTGCGATGACTTTAATCTATAGTGTAAATTGTAAAAAAGACATAAAAATATTATGTCATATTATTGTCAGCGCAAAAATACAATTCAATCCCCTTATAACCAATATTAATTATATGGTGTATTTTATTTAGATACTTTCTAAATAAGGAAAATGAGAAGGAAACGATTGATAGCTCTCAAAAATGAGGAAACAATTAGGGCAAGATAGAGTTTAAGCTTAGGCAGCAATGCGTAGTAGGTGCATTTTTTCATTAGCCATCAGTATGAAAACGAAAAACTGGAGCAATAATTATATATTATTACTCCAGTTTTAAAAAACAGGTCTACAACCTATTAATATAGTATACGTTTCTTAGGCAGCTCTTCGTTTTCGGTATTTATATACTAAATCCTGGTAGTCTTTTACCGTTTCTATCTGAGCCACATCTTCTCTTGTTAATTCGATATTAAACCATTTTTCAATTTCTAGGGTAATACTCATGGTGTCTATCTCATCTAAATGAAGATCATCGCGAAGACTAGTGCTCATGCAAATACGTCTGGGATTAATTTTGGTGACCCAGCTCACCACATTAATAACATTTTCCGAAAGGTTCATACTTAAATACATTTACGTGGTACAAATGAACAGCTCGACGGAGGGTTTGATTTCCGCATCCTAAAAGAATAGCCGACTTCAGCAAAAGTTAAACTTCGCCTGGATCCGCAAACTGCATTTTTAATTGTCAACAATGAATTGGCTGTAATATAACGAATGAAATGAGAAATTTGTGCCCTCCGATTAAAGAAGAAATCCTCATTTAACTTTTTTTGATAAATAGACGGCATTTAAATCCCAATCAAAAATCTATCAAATAGCATTAGAGTATATTACTTATAAGAATACTCTTACGAAAAATATAAGTATATGTTTGACTATAGGAGATAAGAATCAGAGAGATATTTAACTACAGAGAGATTAAATATTTAGAGAGAGGCACACACCGTTAAGCCCAAGCTGGAAGCTCAATCGTAAGTGTAGTAATTGCAATAAGATTCGTGTATAGATTAACGAGGAACCAAATCTTCTTTAAAATCTGAAAGGATCCACACTAATAATACCACCATAATAATTTCAAACATCTTAGTCCTAAATTAATGGTTGAGTAAATTTTCTTTTAGCGACCTAGGGAATCTATGAAATCAGTTTAGATGGGTGTAAATCAAATTTAATAATTATTTTAAATAAAAAGGTATATACATCTAATTATTTTGGTATTAAACAGAAACCCGCGCTTTAATGTGGGGATGTGGGTCATAATCAACCAATTCGAAGTCTTCGAAAGTAAAATCATAAATTGATTGAACGGCAGGGTTTATTTTCATTTTTGGAAGAGCGCGAGGCGTTCTGGAGAGTTGCAGCTTGGTTTGTTCCAAATGGTCCAAATAAATATGCGTATCTCCAAAGGTATGGACGAATTCTCCTGGCTCCAATCCACATACCTGTGCCATCATAAGGGTCAGGAGTGCATAGGAGGCGATATTAAAAGGCACGCCCAAAAAGCAATCTGCTGATCTCTGGTATAATTGACAAGATAATCGACCATCAGCCACATAAAACTGAAACAGGCAATGACAAGGAGTCAAGGCCATTTCTTCTAATTCGCCAACATTCCAGGCATTCACCAAAATTCGGCGAGAGTCCGGATTATCCTTGATTAGGTTAATTGCTCTTTCAATTTGATCTACTGTTGAACCATCCGCTTTCTCCCAACTTCGCCACTGCTTTCCATAGACTGGTCCTAAATCTCCATCCTCTCTTGCCCATTCATTCCAAATGCGTACTCCATTATCCTGTAGGTATTTGACATTGGTATCTCCGTCCAAAAACCAAAGTAACTCATGGATAATTGACTTAAGGTGAAGTTTTTTGGTAGTCACCATAGGAAAGCCTTCAGCTAGATCAAAGCGCATTTGATAACCAAAAACACTAATTGTTCCCGTCCCTGTCCGATCACTCTTCTCTACTCCATTATCCAAAACATGCTGCAAAAGATCCAAGTATTGACGCATAGTATCTATTATTTCTAGAAATTTTAAAAGAATTAATCTGCCTTGCAAAAGAATCGTAATTTTCATTACTTTTCGTGTGTCAAAGACAATATGTAACAAAACATTTAGGTTTTAAGAATGAAGTTTTAAAAAACTTCAATGTAAGTTTAGAGAGAGAATACCCCCTACTATTTTTCATATTTATACTCAAAAAACCGATCGTCAACTTATTTGAAGTTCGTTGATTCAAAAGCACTCCAAATAGGAAAACAGAATTCAATAAAAGTTTTCCTCTTCAAACTTATCTCTTATTTCTAAGACAAATTTTTAATCTTAAAAGGATTTTCACAAAACTAGTTGAAATATTCTTGCACACAAAAGAAAGCCACCGTGCTTTTTCTTATTTTTGCAAAAATTTTAGTCCCTCTGACATGAAGTATATCATCCCATATATATTCCTGTGTTGGCTCACGTCAATAAGCTATACTAATGGGCAAAATATAACGGACTCCTCCTATATGGTAGACCATTATAACCTTTCTTTGGTCTCTCCTGATAGTAGCTACAAACATTTATACGAAAGTCCACGAATTTCTGGTCTGTCAGATGCTCGTCTGGAGCATGAGATCAATCGTTTCCTCAAATCAAAGTTTTATCCTTCCCGGGAAGAGATCAAAGAATTTAAAGCCGAATTCACTCAAAAATCCCCGGAAGCATCTGCAATGACCCCACATTGGGATTATCTGGAATCTTCTTTTAGCATCAATCTCAAAACACAGGAACTCCTGATGCTGGAACGAAATTGCCTGCATGAGTTTGAAGGAATGCCAGAGGGAAGATGGGAAACGGAAATGTTTGCCATTGATATGACAACTGGTGAGTGGATAGAACACCTCTACGAACTCTTCGATGTTGATCAAACCAAAGAGTTTAATACAATACTTCGCTCGTGTAACGAATCATTTGAATCGGAAGATATCTACGTTGACCTCTCCAGACAAAAAGATTTCTCTATTTTTGAAAACAAAGATCGAGGACTGTGGTTAGTCCTATATATTCCTCCGTTTGGAGAATATACAATTGTTGAAGAAGGAGAATTAGTCACCATTAGCAATGGTTATGTTCCGATGCGATTTGAGTTTCCTCTAAAATTACTTAGTCATATAATCGTAAAGGACAGCGTGCTAAAGAAGGTGGTTCACAAAAGAACACAGTAAATGGCTTACAAAAGCATGCAAGAATGTGTACGTGATCTTGAAAAGCACGGACACCTCATCCGAATCAAAGAAGAACTTGATCCAAATCTCGAAATCGCCGAAATTCATCGTCGGGTATATGAAGCCCAGGGGCCTGCCCTATTGTTTGAAAAAGTAAAAGGCAGTCCTTTTCAGGCAGTCTCAAATATTTATGGGACTTTCGACAGGACAGAGTTTATTTTTCGGCACTCGACTCCAAAGGTGAAAAAGGTAGTCGAATTAAAAGCCGACCCCGGCAATTTTTTCAAGAATCCATTCCGATATTTATCTGCTCCATTTACGGCACTTACGGCACTCCCGATGAAAAGCTGGTTTGGTGCTCCGGTAACTTATGGAGAAACCACGATTGACCAAATTCCTCAAATTAAAAGCTGGCCAATGGATGGTGGAGCTTTTGTAACACTCCCACAGGTTTTTACCTTACCTCCTGGAGATCATAATCTTATGCATTCCAATATCGGTATGTACCGGATTCAGCTTTCTGGTAATGACTACGTGCAGAATGAGGAGATAGGTTTACATTATCAATTACACCGCGGTATTGGGGTACATCATACAGAATATAATAATAGTGATGAGCCGTTTCGATGTTCCATTTTCGTTGGTGGGCCACCCTCTCATGCTTTCGCTGCCATCATGCCACTTCCCGAAGGTTTATCAGAACTGACATTCGCCGGGATGCTGGCAGGAAGACGCTTTCGCTATACCACCCGCGATGGACATGTTTTGTCTTCCGATGCAGATTTCGTCATTACAGGTACTATCGTCAAAAACCAAAAGAAACTAGAAGGCCCCTTTGGTGATCACCTTGGCTATTACAGTCTTGCGCATGATTTCCCGGTGATGAAGGTTGATAAAGTATACCATCGAAAAGATGCCATCTGGCATTTCACCGTAGTTGGCCGACCTCCGCAGGAAGATACGAGCTTTGGCTATTTGATTCATAAGATTGTTGAGGAGCTAACCCCTCAGGTCTTTCCGGGCATCCGGGAAGTTAATGCCGTAGATGCAGCGGGTGTACACCCATTGCTACTGGCAATCGGAAGTGAGCGATATATGCCATTCCGAGAGAAAGTACCCGAAGAAATATTAACACAGGCGAATAATCTATTAGGCACAGGTCAGACTTCCTTAGCAAAGTTTCTGATTATCGCTGCGGATGATGATAATCCTGATTTAAATTGTCATGATATTCCTTTCTTCCACGAACACGTTTTGGAACGAGTGGATTGGACCCGAGATTTACACTTTCAGACGAAGACAACAATAGATACGCTGGATTATAGCGGAAGTGGCTGGAATGCCGGTTCCAAATTGGTAATTGCCTGTCGTGGCGCAAAGGTGCGTGATCTTACGAATGATATACCTTCAGACCTGATGTTACCCGAAGGGTTTGGTCACCCAAGTATGCCGATGAAAGGCACGCTAGCTATTCAGGCTCCAAAATTTTCGGACTACGAAAACGCTGAGAAAGAAATGTCCCAACTCACGGAGGCTTTATCCAAGACGGTAGATCAGCGAACAATCCCATTAATCATTGTGGTAGACGATAGTCGTTTTGTCGCGGAGACTTTGAATAATTATCTCTGGGTAACTTATACCCGCGCCAATCCTTCTCATGATATATATGGTGTAGATTCTTTTGTGGAGCACAAGCATTGGGGGTGTAGAGGGCCTTTGGTGATCGATGCCCGGATAAAACCGCATCATGCTCCCCCACTCGTCCGAGACCCGGAAGTTACTAAAAGAGTGAATGAGCTGTTTGAAGAGATTGAAGTCCTTCGCAAGTTGGGAATACCGCCAGTAGAAGTGTAATCTATCTTTATTCCTGCCGAATTTTGTGGTTTGTTGTTTGGGTAAATCCAAATAAACGGATACCTTAACGTGCCGTAAAAGTGATCTGTGTAGTTTACCGGAAAGGTAATTTGATGATTTAATTGTCAAAACACCTCAGCACTTACGCGCATATTCAACCACTTAAACTAAACAAAACGATAAATGAAGAAGAGACTGCTACTGTTTATTGCAACTATTATTGTACCGATGCTTGCCTTTGCGCAGGACAATGTAGAGAGAGGGCTTGATGAAAGAATTAATGATGCGGTTACCCCCGCTACCGCTTTTATCTTTAATATAGTATTCTATCCCTGGACATATGGTCCAAACGGGGATACCTCCACAATGCCTTACGTAATTATCTTACTCCTTACTGCGGCGACTATTTTTACGATTTACTTTGGTTTTATTAATATCAGACGTTTTCCGTTGGCCATTAATGTTGTACGTGGAAAGTATGATGACATTGAGGGTTCAGATGAGCCGCTTGGAAAAGTAAATGTAAATGTTGTGGATGGCGACATCGTTGACACGATAAAAATCGAGGGTGAAGAAGGTGAGGTCAGTCACTTCCAGGCACTTACCGCGGCTCTTTCGGGAACGGTCGGTTTGGGTAACATCTCCGGGGTGGCTATTGCGATCGCGGTTGGTGGCCCGGGAGCAACCTTCTGGATGATCGTAGCCGGTCTACTTGGGATGTCTTCCAAATTTGCAGAATGTACACTTGGTGTAAAATACAGAGATATCGGACCTGACGGTACGGTATACGGTGGACCGATGTATTACCTTTCTAAAGGTTTGAAAGAAAAAGGGATGGCAGGACTTGGTAAAGTGCTTGCGATATTCTTTGCCATCATGTGTATTGGTGGATCTTTTGGAGGTGGAAATATGTTCCAGGCAAATCAAGCAGCAGCACAGTTTAACAGTATGATTGGAGCGACTAGCGGAAGTGCCGGAGCTATATTTGGAATTGTCATGGCTATATTAGTAGCGATCGTAATCATTGGAGGAATTAAGCGTATTGCAAGTGTAACGGAGAAAGTTGTACCATTTATGGTAGGGATATATTTCATTGCTGCTTTGATTGTAATTGTCATGAGTATTGGACAGTTACCTGCAGCATTCGGGATGATCTTCGAAGGTGCGTTTACCGGAGCAGGGGTAACGGGTGGATTTATCGGAGTACTTATTCAAGGGTTCCGAAGAGCGGCGTTCTCTAATGAGGCTGGTGTTGGATCAGCGGCAATTGCGCACTCTGCGGTAAAAACAAAATACGCAGCAAGTGAGGGTATCGTTGCTTTGTTGGAGCCATTTATTGATACCGTTGTAGTATGTACGATTACTGCTCTTGTGATTATCATTACAGGATTCCATGTGGATACCAACGGACTGGGCGGTGTTGATTTAACTTCTGCTGCTTTTGCAAGTGTAATTCCTTGGTTCCCATATGTACTTACACTAGCTGTAGTATTATTTGCATTCTCCACTATGATATCCTGGTCTTATTATGGACTACAATCCTGGTTATACCTTTTCGGTCGTTCAAAAACGAACGAATATATTTACAAGGTCTTGTTCTGTATTTTCGTTGTAATTGGTGCAGCAGCGAGCCTTGGCGCCGTGACGGATTTTTCAGATTCTATGATCTTTGCAATGGCCATTCCTAACTTAATTGGTGTCTTCTTATTATTACCGAGGGTTCGGGAAGAATTGACTCGTTACTTAAAAGCGATTGGATTGAAATAGAGTTTAACATAACAATATAGTTTAATCATAAGTCGTCCCGAATTTTCAAATTTGAAAATTCGGGATTTCTGTTTTTAAAGATCTTTTTGCCTCTTTTCTCACCCTAACTGGTCATTTCATCCTTCATATTAAGCACAATACTCATTAGATTTATACCCTTTTCGCGGTAAAGCTTATTGTAAGTAAGTTCTGTATCTTTGTATTTCAATTATTATTCCCTTCCCTCTTACTAGTTTTCCCCTTACTGATTTCCCTCTTTTATAAAGGAACTTACAAAATTTTTAACCATGTCTCTACTTATTAACAAGTATTCACTTGCCGTATTATGCCTATTCATAAGCTTATCCGGGTATAGTCAAACTTATGTAAATGTCAGCGCAGCAATCAACGGAGGAGGTACCTCCTGGGCGGATGCCTATAATAATCTGGAAGATGCTTTGAATAATGCAAGCTTAGGGGATGAGATTTGGGTTGCTCAAGGAACCTATGTACTTACCAGTAGCACCAGTGAGTTCAACATTCCTAATGGAGTTGCTGTTTACGGAGGTTTCAGTGGATCAGAAGCTTTACTGACACAAAGAAACTGGCAATCTAATGCAACCATCTTAGATGGCGATGACCTTGCCTTTACGGTAGTCTTTTTCGGAAATACTAATAGTTCAACCATATTGGATGGCTTTACCATTACAGGAGGAAATGCCAATGGGACTACCGTCAATCTGGAAGACAAAGCCGGAGGAGGAATATTTATCCAGGAAACAGGTGGTGTAACCTGCAATCCAAGTATTAAAAATTGTACCGTTAGTGGTAACTTCTCCACGAATGGAGGCGGAGGTGTATATATCAACACCTCAACTGGAATTACGGCGCCAAGTTTTGAAAATTGTACTTTCAGTGGTAACAGTAGTGATTTTGATGGAGGTGGCGTTTATGTCAATGGCTCTGGAGGTGGCACCAGTAATACTTCTTTTAAGAAGTGTGTATTTTTTGGAAACTCAACCATCTTTAGTGGTGGTGCCTTATACAATAATGGAAATGCTGGAGGAACATCAAACATCATGGTCCAACAATGTAACTTCTTTAGTAATCAAGCAAATGCAACAGCAGGTGCTGTATATAATAATGGTTCAGCAGGAGGAAACGCCAGTCCAACTATAATTGATTGCAGCTTTTATAATAATCGCGGTAATCAAGCTGCGGGAGCGATTTATAATAATGCCACAGGATTAGGGAGTGTCTCTAATCCGGTTATCACTAACTGTACGTTCAACGCGAACAACGCTGATCAGAACGGAGGTGCGATTTATAATAATGGCTCGAGCAATGGAATTTGCAGCCCCTTGATCAGTAACAGTATTATCTACGGAAATAACGTTACCAATGATAATAACGACTCTTACATCATGCGTAATGTCGATGCCACTCCAACGATTCGTTTTTCACTGGTTGATGCCACAAGCTGTTCAGATCTTGAAGACTTGAATAATGGAACAACGATTCTTACTTGTGGTAGTGGTATGATCTATAATCAAAACCCTCGGTTTATTAATGCTGCGGCAGGTAATCTTAGAATTGAAGAACCATCCCCTGCGATTCATGCAGGTAATGATGCCTTGAATTCTAATGCAGAGGATTTAGATTGTAATCCTCGGAATGTTCTAGGGATTGACATGGGAGCATATGAGGTAGAAGAAGGAAGTCTTCCTATAGAATTGGGTGATTTCCGGGCATACCTGGAGAATGGTCATGTTACGGTTTCATGGACTACCCTAGCAGAGATCAATAATGATTATTTCGAGGTGGAGCGTTCTGGGAATGGTCGTGATTTTGAAGTTATCGAAACGGTACAAGGTGCAGGAAATGCAACTACTGCTCGTAACTATAAAATCTATGATTTCAATCCACTACCTGGAAAGAACTATTACCGCCTAAAAGATATCAGTTTCATTGGAGAAATAGGCATCAGTCCGGTTAGGATTGTAGAGACCGATGCGCAAAGTGTAACGGTTTACCCTAATCCGGCAGATGATTATATCCGTATTGACCTAAGTGATTTTCCAGTAAGTAATGCAACGATTGAAATCAATAATGCTTTTGGTCAGGTGATCCATTCTGAAAAAATATCTTTAGAAGAAAGTGCAGGCACTATAAAATTAGATGCCATTAAAACTTTACTGCCAGGAGCCTATTACATCACGGTTTCTGCACCCAAGACGAAAAGGGTAAGTGCAAGATTTCAAAAAGTTAATCAGGATTAAGAGTACCTTTCAAAAACAGGTTTTATACTTCAATAGAAAAAGGCGGCTTTACCAGGTAAAGTCGCCTTTTTCTATTGTCCCCTATTTAGCATTTAATTCACTCAAACAAGGATTAAATTTAGTCTCAAAAGCTACCATATAATATCCTTGCGGCTGCTTTTGCCATTCCAGTATGATCATGTCCAACTCCAGGTACGATCTCGATATTCCAATTAAAAGTTTCCTTGTTTTTCAGCGCTAAATCCTTAGCATAATTAAAAAAGAACTTTGCTCTGGCTAAGCGATGTTCGCCTTGTATATCAGCAGATTCGGACCTTAATAAAGTTCCTCTGTTTTCATTCTCGTTATCAAGTTCGCCAACCAGAACAGTTAACTTTTGACTAAAGGTATGAGCGATCTCTTGTTTCAAAATTCCTTTGTCCTGTATTCCAAAAGGATATTTAAAATCTTCGCTTGGCAGTGTATAAAATCCGGAATTTGCGGCGATTATCCGGCCTACTTTTTTAGAAGCATTTAGGATAGCTAATCTATGTAGAATCTGTCCTCCCGCAGAATGTCCAAATAGATCATATTTTACTTGAGAGGACTTTAGCTGATGTACAACCAGGTCAAATATCCGGTCGAAATCATTAAAAATCCAACTGTCCTGATTTGAATTAATGTCATAATGTATTTCTGTTTCGTCAATTATCACCTCATTACTACCTTCTACATATTTCGCAATTTCAACAAAGTTGGAATGCTTTACAACTCCTCCCAAATGATAATCTTCAAAAGAGTAGAACGTTTTTGAAAAAGCAGGCGATAGGATTAGTACACTATATTTTTCCGCATAGTCAACCCAGTCGTCTCTATAGCTATCGCCATTCCTACCTGCTCCCGGAATTACTAATAATATCCGAGAGTTTTTATCAAAATTTCTGGGTCTATAATAATGTACTTTTATTTTTTTTGCTCGATGCACTGGTCCGCCATCCACCAGGAAGACTCCCGCTCCTTCTTCGATTTTTATTTGGTTTACGCTTAACTGTGTTTCCTTTTTCATTTGATCTTTTAGTACTAATTCCATCTCGCAATGAGGACAAATTCCGGCTTCTGCAAAAAAGAGTGTATCACAAGATTGGCCACAGGGAGGGCATACATATTTCAAATTCTCACTTGATTGACAGCTAATGCAAAGAAGACTTAGAAACCAAAACAATATTGATATTTTTTCCATACTGAGTCAATTATAAAAAGGATGTGTACAAGCAAATTAGGCTCGTACACATCGATTAAATTTCCAACTAATAAATTTTACTGTTTAGCTCCTTTAGATTTTAGGTACTTAACAATTTCGTTGTGCCCATTCTTGCGAGCCATACTTAGAGGCGACCGAACTTCAGCATTAAAGAAGTAACCTTCTCTCGATATTTTATTGACATCTGCCCCCTGCTCTACCAGGTATTTAACAATTTCCAAATGTCCTTTCCATGCCGCTTGTATTAATGGCGTCTCATCGCCTTGAATATGATAATTGACATCTGCTCCATTGGACACTAGTAATTTTACGATTTCCAATTGCCCCCGTTTTGCAGCCATAATCAGAGGATTACCATCGCCTTTTACGCCTAGGTCAGGATTAGCATTCGATTTCAAAAGCAAATCAATCATTTCATTATGTCCTCCTTTGATGGCGAGGATTAGTGGCGAGCCATCCCCTTTGACACTCAAGTCTGGGTCTGCCCCATTGGCTAATAAATATTGACCAATTTCTAGTTGGCCATTTGCGGCAGCTGACATTAATACTGTCCCATCCCCTCTGACTGTTCGGTTAATTTCAGCACCTGCCTGGTGCAAATATTTTACGATATCAAAATGTCCCCGGCCAGCGGCTAACATTAAAGCGCTAGCATCTCCACTTCCAATGTAATTTGCTTTTGCTCCATTATTAACTAATAGCTCTACCATTTTTAGATTCCCCAGATGTGCAGCTGCTCCAAGAGGAGATCGGGGCTCGCCATCTCCCCGATAAGAGCAATTACAATCCACGGTTTTTAGCAATTGCTTTGTTGATTCTATATTCTGTTGCTTAACTGCAGATAGGAGTTGACGACAATCTGTGTTTTGTGCATGAAGGATACCAAAGAAGAAAAAGAAGAAGGCGAAAGAAAAAATAGTTTTCATAACTTTTATTTTGTAGTGAATAAATATGATGCAAACATAAGTACACTCCCAAGGTCAAAATTAAATTATCGCTCAAACCGCGCTTGCGCCCCACTTAAAAGGTTTATCGACGACTATTTATAAAATCCGACGCAAAACCATGTTTGACCATAGATAAGCCGAATTCATCGACAGCTAGAAATAATTAACTGGAATTACCTTAGTTTTGAAGTATGCAGGCATCAAAAACATGGTTAGATCAAATCACCCAAAACAGGGTTCTAAGTCATATACTTTTCTGGGTAGTCTTGTTTATGACTTCTACCATCCTGACTATTTTAAATATTGGGGAGATTAAACAGACCTTTATTCATAATGGCATTTTACTGATTCCTCAGTTATTGGCCGCTTATTATCTAACCTACTATCAGGTTCCTCAACTTCTTTTAAAGAAAAGATATGGAGCATTTACTTTTTCTTTGATCCTTAGTATTCTTTGTTTCTCTTTTATTGGAAGAGTACTAATTGTACATGTAGCCGAGCCCTTGTATCGAACAGATTTCGTACAGGAGTCCTTACTACAGATACTTGCAGATCCGCTATACTTATTGATTAGTTATTTTCCGGGAGTATATTTATTTCCAATCATCATGCTTCTGGTAAAATCGCTTAAAGTCCGTTCGGAAGAAAAGCATCGCCTGGAAGTTTTAGAAAAGGAAAAGGCTAAGACAGAACTCAATTTTTTAAAAGCTCAAATCCAGCCACACTTTTTGTTCAATACCTTGAATAACTTATATGCGCTTACACTGGAAAAATCGGATAACGCACCGGAGGTAGTTGTCAAACTTTCGGAGATCCTGGATTATATGCTCTATCAATGTAATGATCCCAAGGTCCCTCTACATAAAGAGATTGACTTATTACAAAATTATTTGGAGCTGGAGCGACTAAGGTATGGTGATCGACTTGATTTGGAATTCGTTCAGAATGTTGAACAAGCCAATCAGATGATTGCGCCGTTAATTTTAATTTCATTTGTTGAGAATGCGTTTAAACATGGTGCCAGTAAAAATCCGATTAATCCAAAGATTAGAATTTCTTTGACAAATACTCCGAATCAATTAGAATTTGAGGTATTTAATAATAAATTAAAGGAAGAAGATAATCAGGAGCTCAAATCTACACATGGAGTTGGCGCTGTAAATATCCAAAGGCAGTTAGATTTAATTTATCCCGGAGCCTACGATCTCCAAATTGGGGAAACGCCGGATGATTATAGGATTAAATTAAGTTTATCAATTGACGAATGAAAACAAGTAAGTTCAAGTGTATAATCATTGATGATGAGCCATTAGCGATCAAAGTCATAAAGCGTCATGTGGAACAGATGCCGATACTCGAGTTGATTGATACTTACCAAAACCCTTTGGAGGCTTTCGAATTATTAAAAAATCAGGAAATCGATATTGTCTTTCTGGATATTCAAATGCCGATACTCACCGGGATGGAATTTGTCCGTGCACTCGCCCACCCTCCCGGAATTATTTTCACTACAGCTTACAGGAATTATGCGGTAGAAAGCTATGAATTAAATGTGGTTGATTATTTAGTCAAACCAGTGACTTTTACCCGTTTTCTAAAAGCAGTAAATAAATTCGTTGATCAACAGGCCAAGTCAAAATCATCTGAGGTGCTCCCGTCTTCAGCGCAGGTAGCGTTGCCGACGAAGGTCGGTAGCGAAACGATCAGCGAATCCATATATGTAAACTCCAACAAGAAATATATCAAAGTCATTTTTGAGGATATCACTTACGTTGAAAGTATCAAAGATTACATTCGTATCCATACCGAAGGAAAGAACATTATCACGAAAGATAAGATTAGTACATTTATTGATAAGCTTCCGGATTATTTCCTGCGAATCCATCGTTCGTTTATCATCAACACCAAAAAGGTAAGTGCTTTTACTGCGCTCGATATTGAGATTGGACCGATAGAGTTGCCAATTGGTAATAGCTATAAAGCGGACGTAATGGATCGACTAAAAAAGCACTAAGCTCTAATTCGGTAAAAAGACTAAAGTAGCATAAGCTATTCTTTTTTGCTTATTCAGCAGTTGCACAAAATAAGTCCCTGCCGGCAAACCTCCCCGCTCTAACTGATATTGACTAGTAGATTCAATATCAATTTTTTGCACTATTTGCCCAAGTGAATTAATTAATTCGATTTGGTCAACATACATAGTTTCAGACCATTGTAGCAAGACCTTTTCAGAGGCCGGATTTGGAAATACTTCTAGATTTTTTACTTCGTTTATATCTGAGGTATTCACTACTAATTCTTTTACCCGAAGATCATCCAGGTAAGCAACATTCCCATAATCATTGCCAAGGAGAAAGCGAATAATCACATCCTGTCCGGCATAGTCTCCCAGGTCCAGGCTTACATATTCCCATTCATCAGCTTCTGGTTGGTAAATTATATCTGTTAAAGGAGCAGTGGCAAAAGCATTATCAATAAGGCTCAACAAAATTTGGAAGCTATCTCCACAATCCGTTGATATCAAGACTCTTAAATCATCTTGTTGAAAGCTATTGACATTAGCGTGCGCGTAAGCAAAATCCAGAGTAGTGTAATCATTTTCGATGAATAGCATGGGTAATTCGAAGGCGTAGTTGGCAATGTATAATTGATCAACATAGTTATTTCTGGCTAGACTCTGCTCTCCTTCTGTAGCAACGAAAGTGGTGCGTTTCCAGTCCAGCAATGTGTTTGGATTTAAAGAGATCAACTGTTCCGGGAAATTATCTGTCTCTTCCATTCCTTCTTCAAACGGGAGTTCTATTCCACTTCCATTTGTAAAGTAAACATCCTTATAATCACTATTATCCCAGGTGTAGGCCTCTGACTCTAACAGCTTTAAATTGACACTTAATCGATGCTTTTCGTGAGCATTGATTTGGGGTAAATTAAAAGTAAAATCTCTACTTTCGTCAGGCGCTAAAGCTTCCGTTAAGTTGACATCAATGGAATCTACCAAATCTTCATCGATACTGTATATTAATCTAAACTGGTCAATCGCTTCGGTTCCTTTGTTTAATACTTCGATTTGCAGCGCTGAATCTAACTCACAAATGTTTCCATCCGTTTTTAGCTCTTCTAGAGCAATATCAAATATCTGTTGAGGTAATTCATCGATCACTTCTTCCCATAAATCAAATGCCAAATTCCCTACCCATGAACCGGATTGATCATTGGATAAAATACAAAGCGAAATACCTCTTTCAACATTGTACAGCATGTAGGAACGAAATCCCCAGGCACCACCATGATAATAAAATGAATGTCCATAGACCGTCTCTAAACGCAGGCCCATCGCATAAGGAATATGGCCATCATTATCCAGCATGTCTTGTTGAGTGCTCTCCGATAAAAGTTGCCCGGTAAACAAAGCATCATACCAGCGTACCATATCATATGCCGTCGACCAGATGGCACCTGCAGTAGAAGGATAACTCAAAAAGCCATTAGAATTATTAGAACTTAAGGTAAAGCTCGATCCGTTCCAATGATTCGCAAAAGGCTCATCAAAAATATTATCTGCGGGCGGGTAAGCCATATTAATTTCCAATGGATCAAATAGCTTATCCCGAAACAGTTCATGAATCGGTGTCCCCGTAACGGCTTCAGCAATCATGCCTGCTAAAAGAAAATTGGTATTCGAATAATCATAACGCTCGCCAGGATCAATTTGACTTGAACCAATAGTTGAGATCAGGTCATCGAAGGACCACGTTTTGTTGGGACTCTGTACATATTGGTTCTGCGTCGTTGTATTCCAATCATTGATAAAATCAAACAAACCAGAGGTATGTGTCAACAACTGTCGTATCGTGATATCCGAGTCAACATGATCGTAATCCGGTAAGTACTCTCCTATTTCATCATCCAAATCCAGTAGTCCTTCGTCTTGGAGTACCATCAATAATGCGGCTGTCAAGGCTTTCGAATTAGAGGCAATCCCGAATCGCATATCTGGTGTAACTGGTGTATTCTCCTCACCAACTCCGTGGGTACCTACCCATATCCCCTGCCCGGGAATGAAGACCGCAGCGGATATTCCTTTTTGGCTGGCAGCCTCGGAGAGGCGTGTCTGGAGTGCGGTAGCATAATCGGGGTCGAAGCCCGGCGATGTTTCCTGGGACGTCAGGATCAGCGAATGAAAAAATAAGCTCAGGAGTATTAGTATACGCATGTTTGATCTT
>JAHDHW010000256.1 GCA_020631105.1 Saprospiraceae bacterium
TTATTTCGACTTTTGCCCTTCTTCTTTGGCTTTTTCTTCTTCCATTCGCTGATTTTCAGCGCGGCGTTTGTAATAGTAATAGACCTCTGACTGGGTACGTACGGCAATATCAGAAGTGTTCTCCTTGTAATTGTCTGAGTTTTCGCCATCCAGAATTCTTGCTTTTACATTATCCCTTAATTGGATATCTATATAATCGAATAATTCGGCACGGAGGTCTGGGTCATAGATTGGAAAGGCTGTTTCTACTCGATAACTTAAGTTACGAGTCATCCAATCTGCAGAGGCCAGATAGATATCTCGTTTACCGTCGTTATGGAAGATAAATACTCTGGAATGTTCCAGGAAACGATCCACAATACTGATTGCTTCGATATTTTCGCTTAGTCCGGGAATTCCGGGGATTAAAGAGCATATACCTCTAATAATCATTTTTATTTTTACGCCGGCCTGATTAGCCTCATAAAGCTTTTTGATCATATCTCTGTCCTGAAGAGAATTCATTTTGAGGATGATCTCGGCCTTTTTGCCTGCTTTGGCGTTTTCTATTTCTCTGTCAATAAATTCACTCAGCGAGCTACGTAAATTGAATTGCCCGACCAGTAAATGTTTGAAATCCTGGATGGGGACTTTGACCGTCTCTAAAAATGAAAAGACTCTGGAGACCTCTCTTGTTAGTCGAGTGTCAGCGGTGAATAATCCAAAGTCGCTATATATTTTTGCGGTGCCTTCGTGGAAGTTACCAGTACTCAGGTAACAATAAAGTTTTACCTGGCCGTTTTCCATTCTGGTAATCATACCCAGCTTGGAATGTACTTTTACCCCAGGGAAACTATAATGAACGTTCACACCCGCTTTTTCAAGTTTTTTACCCCAGGTTAAGTTTGCTTCTTCATCGAATCGCGCTTTGACCTCCACAAAAGCAGAAACCTGCTTTCCTGCTTTTACAGCGTTCATCAAAGCCTGCATAATGCGTGATACTTTCGCAACACGGTATTGGACAATCTTAATATGGGTGACATGCGGGTCAGCAGCAGCCTCCTCAAAAAAGCGAACACAAGACTCATAGGAATGATAGGGGACATGTATCATGTGATCCTTTTCCGTAATCGTCCCAAAGAAGTCATCAGAATCTTCTAATGGCCCGTACTTCATTGGAGGTAAGGGCGTATTTTGAAGGTGCGTCATCCCGAAATCAGGGAATTTGAAGTAGTCGAAGTTGTTATGATATTTTCCTTCGGGAAGCAGGTCAAATTCTTCAAGTTCGAATACATGCTTCAAAAAGTCTAAGAGGTGATCAGGTATCTCCCGATCAAAAACAAAGCGAGAAGCTGGTCCTACATTTCTTTTGATCAGACTTTTACTAATCTTCGAAATGAGGTTCCCGGAGAATTCATCATCAATATAGAGTTCAGCATCTCTAGTCAATTTGATAGAGTACATTCCCTCGATATCATAACCCGGGAAAAACCAACGAACGGAATACCGTACAATATCATCTAGTAAGATCAGATTCTGGAAACCGTCTGATTCCGGAAGTTCAATAAACCTTGGCATTTGATCAGAGGGTACTTTGACAATAGCATACTCATAATTACCCTTTGGCTGATCCTTGGGATGAAGAATAACGGTGAGGTAAAGTGCCGCATTATTCAGGAATGGTCTGATCTTATCTTTTACCAAAAGTACTGGTTGTACAAAGGGTAGGAGGTTGTCCTGAAAGAAGTTTTCGATGAATTCTTTTTTCTCCTCATCCAACTGATCCGAATTCATGATGACCGTAATGCCATGACTCTTTAACTGCGGGATGATTTGATTCATGAATATTTCGGAGTACTCCTCTTGCTGCTTATTGATAATCTTAAGCAGTTTTTTCATGATCACCTTAGGGTCATATTCGATTTTCTTTTTGGTTTTTTTACCCAATCGCAGGAGATTCCGCAGGTTAGCAACCCGAACTCTAAAAAACTCATCGAGATTCGAAGAGTAGATAGCCATAAATTTGATTCGTTCCATCAAAGGAACACTAGGATCTTTTGCTTCCTGTAACACTCGGTAGTTGAACGTAAGCCAGCTAATATCCCGGTGCATGTAAGGCATGTTCTCGTCTGTAATTTTCATCAATCTCCTTATTGTATTGGTCGTTAAACGGCTGCAAATTTGATCGCAGAATGATCCCATTCCGGAGCATTTAAGATTGCATTGATTAATTGATCAGGTTTTGTGATAACTGTCCAGATATCGCGATGTTCACTACGCATAAATTTTTGTTCAACGCATTTGTCAAGCATATCGAGTAGAGGATCATAGAATCCATCTTGATTAAAGATAATAATTGGATTGACAAAGACCCCCAGTCGTTTAAGTGTAATCGCTTCGAGTAGTTCCTCAAGTGTTCCACAGCCACCAGGAAGCGCCAACAAGGCATCAGTATCGACCATGAATCGTTTTTTTCGTTCGTGCATATCTTTAACAATCACTAATTCACTAATGCTTTTATGTTGCCATTCAACCTCATGCATGAACTGCGGCATGACTCCAATGATTTTTCCTTTTTTTTCTACAACGGTATCAGCCAATTGCCCCATTAGTCCTACCGCCCCGCCACCATAAATGGTCGTTATTTGATGGTCAACCAATATCTCTGCAATCTTTTGAGTACTCTCAAAATATTTTTGGTCAACTTTGGCACTGGAGGCACAATAAACGGTTACTTTTTTAATTTTACGCATGGGACGAAAATAGGGAAAAGTTAACAATTATTGCTAGCCTGAATGTGGTTTGTACCTATGAAGGCGGCTTTATTGATATTCCTTAATCTAAAGTTTGCATATAAAGTAAGTCCGGTGCTTCAGGTTGTCCAGAATTTCTATTTTTGCAGGATAAAACAAACGAAATATGATTCAAGTTTTTGTAACGGGAGGGACCTTTGATAAGGAGTACAACTTCATTACCGGGGAATTATTTTTCAAGGATACGCACTTGAAAGAGATGTTTGCCAGAGGGCGATGTACGATTGATATTGATGTCAAGACTTTAATGATGGTGGATAGCCTTGAGATGACAGAAGAAGATCGATCGATAGTATTGCACAATTGCCGCAAAGCAGCGAGTGACAAAATCGTGTTGACGCATGGTACGGACCGTATGGTTGAGACAGCGAAGGCTTTGGCGGGGGCAAATATTAAGGATAAAACTATTATCCTGACGGGGGCGATGATCCCATATGCTTTTGGAACTTCCTCCGATGGTTTTTTTAATCTGGGAAGTGCTCTGGCTTTTGCTCAGACCCTGCCGAGTGGGGTATATGTGGTGATGAATGGTCGATATTTTGATTGGGATAATGTACGAAAGAATCGTAAGACCGGTAATTTTGAGGAGATGCAGGAGTAGTAGTTTGGGATTGTAAGTAAAGTCTTTTTGATCAAAATCTAAGAGAATCATGCAGTATATAGGTTTATTATTTGAAATTATTTTCTTTGTAGCGGCGGCAATGGGCTATTTGTTTAGTCGAGGATTTTTTCAGTCTAAGGATCCGGAGGTGCAGGCAAAAGCCAATAATTTTAGAAAGGAAAATGGATGGTGGCTAAGAATTGGATGTATTCTAGTAATGGCCTTGATGGGGATTGAAATATTTTTGAATATTAAGAGTCTATTTTAAAGTATTGATAAACAGGTTTTTATAATTTGTTGATTGTTTTTTTACTTCATTATTTTTTTCGTATAATTTGAAAAGGTAAGTACACAAAATCAGCTCTAAGAATTGGTTGATTTTTGCTATTGAGCCTTCTAATCTCCTTGTAAAGCATAGCATATCTGCGGCTATTCGGCTTATTAAGCAAAATTTACATTAGCTTTATTTTTATTATTTGTACATTTCGGCTATGTTTATGCATATGACTCACAATACACTTGTGTATGCGAAGATTACTGTTGACCTTAAAAAAATAGTTCGCTGAATGTACCGATCAATTACCTTTTTTGTATTCTTATTCTCCCTTTCTACTTTTTCATTAATAGCACAGTCAGATCAAGATTATTACGAACCCAATAACATCCGGAATATTGATATATCCTTTGAGCAATCAAACTGGATGCAAATATTGGATTCATTGCGGATCTACGGCAACGATTTATTAATCGGGAATGTAACCTTGGATGGCCAGCTCTATGAAGATGTAGGGGTACGCTGGCAAGCAAGTAAAGCTTTTAGAGTTGGTGCAGATCGAAATGGAATCCATATTGAACTGGATTATATCGATAAGGATCAGAATCACCAGGGATATCAGACCTTGAAGTTGTCAAAAGCATTGCGTGACCCAAGTATGATCCGAGAAGTACTAGGATATGAGATTGCCAGAAAGTATATGCCTGCACCAGAAGCAAACTATGCAAGCATTAAAGTAAATGACAGTCCTTACGGGGTATTCGTTAATGTAGAAGCAGTTGATGATAACTTCCTGGAAAAACATTTTGGCTCTTCGGATAATGCATTCTTTAAGTGTACCCCAAGGGATCAAAAGAAAACTATAAACATCAAGGGATGTAAAAACAATCTTCATTCTTCTTTGGAGTATGAAAAGAAAGCTTCCTGTTATACGAATAACTTTCAAATCCGCTCAAGCGATGGCTGGGATGATCTGATTGATCTGACCAATATATTAAACAATGAACCTGAAAAAATTGAAAGTTTATTGAATGTAGATCGCACCTTGTGGATGCTTGCATTTAATAATGTACTGGTTAGCCTGGAGAGTTATAGCGGTTATGCCAGCCAGAATTACTATCTGTATAAAGATGCCAAAGGGCAATTTAATCCGATTATAGGGGATTTAAATTTTGCTTTTGGGAGTCTTAAAAGAGTCGATAGTCAATCAGATTTAAACCTTAAACAGTTACAAAGATTAGATCCTTTATTACACGCGGATAATGCAACTAAGCCTTTAATTAGTCAGCTGCTTAGTAATCCATTGTATAAGAAGATGTACCTAAATCATATCCGGTCAATAGTCTATGATAACTTTGAAAATGGATGGTACCAAAAAGAAGCTGAGGCTTTACAATCAACGATTAATAATGCCCTGGTAGCCGATCAAAAGAAAGAGTACGCTAATGCTGATTTTCGGAAAAGCCTGAATTCTACCATTGGAAAGAGGAGTAAAATTCCCGGAATACTGGAACTCATGACCAAACGCTCCAAATACCTGAAAAAGCATGATGAGGTCGCTGTTTTCCCGCCGGAGATCAGCGAAATAAAAATATTAGGCCGAGAGAAATTCTCCAATACACTAGTAGAAGATTTCACAATTAATGCAAAAATTGATAAGCGCGCGAAACGTGTGATGGTTTTTTATCGTTTTAATGCAGAAGATGCTTTCGAACAGGCTTTTATGGCTGATGACGGGACGCATAAAGATGGAGAAGCAGGGGATAAAATATTTGGTGTAACGATCAGTCCTCCAAATGGGCAGGATTCTATCGAATATTACATATTGGCTGAAAACGTTGGCGCAGTGGCTTTTAGTCCTTCCAATTATATGTTCGAGCCTTATGAAGAAACCTTGGAAGCATTAAATAAGTAAATGTTCGATTAGGTATTAGGACCGTTCGAAAGAATTCTAAGCTTTTAAAGAATAACCAAGGT
>JAHDHW010000047.1 GCA_020631105.1 Saprospiraceae bacterium
CTTATGAAATTTCAGAATACCAAAATAGCTTATTAATAATTTTAATCCGCACTTAAGTAGTTCGCGGAAATTGGGTTTAGTTTAAATTGAAATGTATTTTTTCTTTAGACAAGGCATTTTTTGAGTGAATAGCCTTAGCTATTGACGAAAAAAATAACGCAGTAAAAGGGAAAAAGACGTTCAAGTTAACTTTTAATTTAATTCCGTGAATTACTTATTTAAATAAATGATTGGCCAAAGTTGAGCACCGTTTTGTATAGATGATCCTTTTCAGGATAAGATGCTTCAAGGCGCCATTTCAGAGGACGGTAGGATCAGCGAATAATAAATAAAAAACTAAGTGTAAAAACGACACTAAGTAAAATAAAAACCGTATTTTTGCACCAGAAAATTATGCACAAATAAATTCCCTAATTTATGCCAACTACAACCAGTGTACATACTTCACGATTCACTGATTTCGATATCAGTCTTTTCAAATCGGGAAAACACTTCAAATTATACGAAAAACTAGGTAGCCACCTCATGGAAGTTGATGGGGTTAAAGGCGTTTATTTCGCAGTATGGGCACCAAGTGCTAAGTATGTTTCTGTGATTGGAGATTTTAATCACTGGAACAAAGACGAACACCCGCTTTTTCCACGATGGGACCAATCAGGTATCTGGGAAGGATTTATTCCGGACGTAAAGAAAGGAACGGTTTACAAGTATATGGTCGAAGCACAAGATGGACGACACCTGGAGAAAGGAGATCCTTACGCTTTTAGCTGGGAGTTGCCGCCGAAGACTGCATCCATCGTTTGGGAACTGGATTATAAGTGGAAGGATAAAAAATGGCTTAAGGCAAGAAAAGAAAAAGCAGGAGAAGCGCAGCCGTTTTCCGTATATGAGGTACATATTGGCTCCTGGAAAAAATTAGGAAATGAAGGGAACCGTTCATTGTCATATAAAGAATTGGCGAAAGAACTTGTTCCTTATGTTAAGAATCTTGGCTTTACGCATATAGAATTTATGCCGGTCATGGAGCATCCTTTTTACGGATCTTGGGGCTATCAGACTACCGGATATTTTGCGCCTTCGAGCCGTTACGGGACCCCAGAGGAATTCATGGCTTTGATTGATGCCTTCCACAAAGCAGAGATTGGTGTTATTCTGGATTGGGTGCCTTCGCATTTTCCGGAAGATGCACATGGACTGGCTGATTTTGATGGAACACATTTATACGATCATGCTGATCCTAGAAAAGGATTTCACCCTGATTGGAAGAGCTGCATTTTTAACTATGGCCGTAATGAGGTACGATCTTTTTTAATTAGCAATGCCTTGTTTTGGTTAGACCTTTATCATGCAGATGGCCTTCGGGTAGATGCGGTAGCATCAATGCTTTACCTTGATTATTCAAGAGAGGAAGGGGAGTGGATACCTAATGAATATGGTGGACGTGAAAACCTCGAAGCAGTAGCTTTTCTCAAAGAGTTTAATGAAATGGTCTACAGCACTTTTCCGGATGCAATAACGATAGCAGAGGAATCGACGAGCTGGCCCGGAGTATCCCGACCTACTTATGCAGGTGGATTAGGGTTTGGTCAAAAGTGGATGATGGGATGGATGCATGACTCCTTAGAATACTTTAAGAAAGAACCTATCTATCGTCGTCATCATCAAAATGATATCACCTTTAGTCTGGTTTATGCTTTTACTGAAAACTTTATGCTGCCCTTATCGCATGATGAGGTGGTACACGGTAAAGGAGCTTTGATTGACCGGATGCCAGGAGATGAATGGCAACGTTTTGCTAATTTGAGATTACTCTACGGAGAAATGTTTATGCATCCCGGTTCGCAATTACTCTTTATGGGGGGCGAGTTTGGTCAAACCTCCGAATGGAGTCACGAACGTGGCTTAGAGTGGTGGTTGATGGAATTCCGCTTTCATAAGGGGATGCAAAACTGGATCAAAGATCTTAATGAGTTTTATACTGCTCAACCTGCGCTCTATGAAAAACAATTTAGTTCGGAAGGTTTTCAATGGATTGATTACTCTGATGAAACGAATAGCGTAATCGTTTTTCTTAGAAAAGGCACAGGAGCTACCAAGCCGGTATTAGTGGTTTGCAATTTTACACCGGTAGTTAGAGAAAACTATAAAATCGGAGTGCCGGCAGCAGGGGAGTGGAAAGAAGTACTTAACAGTGATAACACTAAGTATGGTGGGTCAAATGTCCTAAATGATAAAGCAGTTAAAACTTCAAAAATTAACTGGCAGGGGCAAGAGCATGCAATCTTTGCGACTTTAGCTCCGCTGTCAATCATGGTTTTTGAGCAAAAGAAATAAGGCAGTATAAGAGAAAAAAACGTTCAAGTTAACTTTTATCTCAAAAAAGAAGCGGAACAAATCAATTGACTTGTTCCGCTTTTCTTTTTTATGATTCGCAGAGTTTCATCCTGATCGATCTACGATCGAATGTAACGCTGTAAGCTTATCGTTGAATCACCACTTTTTTAGTTGCAGTTCCTGCGTCTGTCTCTACGTAAATAAAGTAAATACCATTGCTAAGACCGCTGGTATTTAACTGTACTTGCTCAAGCGCATTATCAAAACGCTCAGCTTGTAGTAACTGACCTTGAACGTTGGTCACTCTAACATCTAGTCGACCATTGATAGATTGTGTAAACTGTATATTTAATCTATCCTTCGCCGGATTAGGGAATACCTCAAACGCATTACTTTCTTCAAGATCTTCGGTACTAACCGGAGCATTTTCATCTATTGTAATTTCGAATAGTGGAGTACCGAACCATCCGCCTTCGCCATCTTCTACAGCAAAGGTGAAACCGTCAGTAGTTTCAGCACCACCATTGTGAACGTATTTAACATTACCTGCGTCAATAGATGCTTGTCGGAAAGTCATCCCTACTTCAACGACTTCGTTTTGGAAGAAAAGAGTACCGTGAGCAGGTGCAGTAACTACTGTATAAGTAAGTTCAGAAGGGCCATTATCATTATCCTGAGATAATAAGAAATCATTGGTGATCAAACGTCCTTCACCAGGAGCTACCGGCATCAGTTCGTTAGTAACAAGGAATGGTGGACTTGCACTTGCATTAGAACAAAGCTCTAAGGACCACTCTTGTAGTGTTCCTCCAACACCATCCGGGTTGTTTACAATAACCCGGAGAATCCAGTTTCCTATAGATTGAGAATCATCAAAATCCGAAAGCATGCCTTCCGGTTGGAAGTTTCCGTTAAAACAGGTGATTGGACCTTCTGGTGCTTCATCATCTAACTTCATATCGAAAGTCGTTGATACACCACATTCACCTGCAAAAAGTAACACTTCAATATCATTAGGGCTAATTAGGTACACATCCAGGTGTTTTACCAAATCGTGAGAACCTTTGATTTTTTTGACATTTAAATCATTGATCGTAAGGTCACTGGCAATAGTCAGGATCGATTCAATCGTTGGAGTACCAACACCTGAAATATTGATAGGAACATCATCACTGATAAAAGTATTACAAGAGAAGATCTCTGTATAAAAACCTTGAGGAGCGGAATATTCTCCATAGCCACATTCGTTCTTTGGTCGGATACGCCAGAAGTGTAATGTATTTTGTTCTAACTGTATGGTAGAGGTGTAACTATTACCTTCAATGTTTTGAGCAATCTCGATGATACTTTCCGGTGCAAAGGATGGATTATTTGCAATCTCGATATCATAACTATTGGCATTAGGACTTGCAACCCAGGAGAAGTTAGGTACTTCACTTATCCCTGAAATACCATTCTCAGGAGTCAGGGGCTCTACTGCACTAAAATCATTAATAACAAAGTCAATCGTAACCGTTCGAGTAAGGGTGTCTAAAGTCGGAATGGAATCAGCACTATTTGCAACAGCCATAATTTCTACTGTGAAAAGCCCTTCATCCACAACATCAATAGATTCAATGGTAAGCATAGAACCATCAGCAGCGGAACTAGGATTACTACTGAAAATAGTATTAGCTCCGGCAGGTAAACCGGAAACGCTAAAAGTTACTAATGAATCATAGCCTAATAAGCCGAAAGTGTTTAAATCAATGATAGCATCATCTGGAACACATATTTGTTGAGTAGAAGGTGTTGGTGTAAATGCAAAGCCAGGATCTTCTGTCTCAACGATCTGAAAATTAAAGTTAGAGATATCAAAAAAGATATTCTCTGCTGCTTCTACTCTTACTCTAGCATTATTTGCTGTTATATTGGGAATGTGCACAAAGGCCGCTCCATCATTGACAACGTTAGTCGCTAGCGTAAAAGGATAAGTAAAACCACCGTCTGCTGACATTCTGATATTTACAGTTGTCGCATTTACAGGTGGAGCATCTGTATTGGCTACGTCCCATAAGACTTCGATGTACTCACCCTGCTCAAAAGAAAGACCACTGTCATTTGGATATTGTACCCGAAACGGACCTGCAGCTTCAGTAGCTTCGAAGCTTACTTCTTGCCAAATATTAGCTCCGATGTCCTCATTATTGTCCCGGACCGTACATCTGAATTTAAGATTTCTCGTATAAGTAGGAAGAACTTCTACATCCAAGGAAGAGTTAGATACTACACTTTGAATTCTAGGGAATACCCGTGTCGGATTATCCACTGGCGGCCATGATCTAAAGCTTGGTGCAGTTCCAAATGGTGAACCTAAATCAGAAAGAGGGCCCGTGTTATATTGCTCCCAACAATAACTGATTTCATCTCCATCAGCATCAGATGATATAGCTGTTAGTTCAAAAGGAGTACGAATAGGAATATAAAAACCATCTTCGTAAGGAAGTTCTAGATCAGGATAGTTGTTTGTTGTTGGTACGATATCTGGGCAGTCACCACCGATTCCGTCATGGATGTGATTAAACATTTGTTGAAGCGATCCAACATGGTAATAATCATCAGAACCAAACTGTACATTTTGTTCTCCACAAGCTCCGGCATAAGACATAATCGTACTACCGCTACCTGGTTCAAATGCTGTCCCTGAAGCTCTTTGAGAAAGGATATTATTTCCAGTAATTGTACCTTCACAGTTATCCCAGGTATGACTTGCGGTAAACTGGTGAGCTACCTCGTGTATGGCAATATTCAGAATAGCGCCTTGCAGGCTACCTCCCTGGCAAGTTACACCTCGTCCTTTTCCATTTTCTGAGCAAATGACACCTCCGGCAATCCCACCAAGTCCACCAGAACAACCAACAGTCATTACATGACCAATATCATAATTCTCATTACCTATCGTAAGGTCAAGGTTATTTTGGTTTTGCTGCAATAGACCTCCACCATCGGTAACATCACTGTAGGGGTCTGTTAAGGCGTCTGTATAAATTAAAAGATCATTATCTTCAATAAGTGTAAATGTAACCGAGACTTCGGATTCAAATACGGAATTTAGAAGGTTGACTACCGTATTTACCGCAGACATTCCCCCGGAAACATCTCCTCCGTGCATTGCTGTCCATTCTGCAACCCCGGCGACTGCGATCTCATATTCTCTTAGTTCTACTACAGTCATACTTCCACTACGGTTACCAGCTTGTATAGTATGCTGCTCATGGTTATGTTCTATATCCAGACCTTCTAATACATCATGCTGGTTTAAAAACTCATCACTGTTATGTACACCGCAAGAAAACTGAACATCTGAAAGGATATTTAGATCTCTTTTGTTGTAAACGATATAAGCATCATCCATTCCGGTGGCATATCGTTCAATATATGCTGGGCCATTTGGCGTTTTAATAAAAGCCTGGAATCCATGATCAGAATAAAGAAACTTTACTTTAATATTATTATTTCGGACAGCATATCCAGAAAAGGATTTGATATGAGGGAATCTGGAAGCCAGAGCGGGCTTCATAACTGGAGACTCTACAATTCGGAATTGATGAAGATCACCATCCGCAAGTGGAAGATCAACAAGTAGTGGCGCATCTGTTGCAGCAGCAGTACGATGTAAAGGTGCTCCTTGCAAGTAGGTTTTTAGACCATCAAGATCGAGTCCGAATGTATTATAAGTATCGGGAATCATTCCTCGATCATTATCTGTACTTAGCACAATGGCCGATTCATTAATAGTATTCCAAAAGTTAGTGCTTTGGGCAAATGAAATACTGTAAATAAAGGAAAACAGTAGTAAGAGTAAACTTCGCATATTTAAGGTGTTTTAATTCTCAAGAAGAACACAAAATAGTTTCTAAGCTTATTTGTAGATAAATTTTTATACAGATACATCTAAGAAAGAGATGAATGTATTTAATAAACAATCTATTAGGTCCCTTTAGTTTGCAAATATACTGGCATTATCGAGCATTCTACTATGCTAAACCCTCATTTGTCGGGCATTATTCAGCAGGAACGCGGAAAATTTATTAAAAATAATTACCAATTACTTATAAGAGCAGGCAGTGTGAATATTGCTTGCCTGATACAACTGCATACTGAAGTTATTTTCAGTAGTTTAAAACGTTGCTCGGACCTGAGCTCGTCCAACGTGTACAATTGCATTGGTACCGGTTTTTCGGCCTTCATAATTCAAACTCAGTTGAATGTTTTTTGCAAGTCGTCGATCAAAGAGTATATTCCATAGGAAGTTTTGTCCGTTCCTTAAACCATCCAACATTGCAAATTCCAGATTAGAATTAGCCTCTCCGTTGAAATCGATATTGACGTAAGAGAAGCTGGTGCGAAAAGAACTCTTTGAATTCTGGTTAAAAGTCGTTTCAACACTTAGGTCATGGATGATTGCACGTTCTCCACCATCTGGTAGGTTATTAGTGCTCTCCTGAAATTTATACGAGAAAATGCCTCGTAAGTTTTTAAGTGGTAACACAGTAATCTCTGGCTCAATTCGATAAAAGTCGATGGAGTAATCCCGGTTATTAAAAAATTCAGAATCATTTTTTCTGTTCCCGCTCGCGATATTGAAAATACCTGTAAGATATCGAGTGATATTCCATCGTGCCCTAAAAAACTGCTCTGCATTGCCTCGACTCTCAAAACCTGTAGTCAGGATTATCTTGCTGCGATTGTTGAATTGCCCGATCTGTAAATCATATTTAGGATCTCCCTGATTAAAGAATAGCGTATTGCGGATCGCAGAATTCGTAGAAACCAGCGTAGTATCTGCTACATCCAATTGGAAAGGATTCCAGGCCGTAACATCGGGGGCTTCCCTGGTTTTACGAATAATTCGTAAAGTAGATTGACTACTAAATCTCGAAAGCATTTTCTTAAAGCCTTTCTCCTGATACCACAGTGCCCGAGGGGCAAGCCGCAGACTTTGGTTGAGGCTGACATTATTGGTTCGAATAAAATCATCGGTAAAAATAGAGACCCGGATAATGTTTGCATCATTTTGAAAGACGGCTTCCTCGATTTCGTTAATCTGGGGAATACTGTCTCCATTGAGATCCGCAATCCAGGTGTAAACACCTTCTCCCGGCGCAACAGGAAGGTATTGATATTCTTGCTTGCGTTCCTGACCAGATCCGATTTCATAATTCGTCGAAGAACGGATCGTTCCTTTCAAAAGTGTCAGTGAATGTTCGAGGCGCCCAAGGAATGTTTCTTGGGGATCAAGATTGGTCAGTTTTGGATCAGAGATACTCAGTTCCCGATAGGATAAGTTCCAGCGTAAAGTGGAACTTTTACCTTGCCGCCAATTACCATTGATGTTGAATTCGTCGGCTACCGTATTTTGCAAAAAATCCATATCGACTGGCGCATAATCATAGCGTTGTCGATAGTTTGCACCAAAAGAAAAATTATCATTTTGTGGACTTTGGATATAGACTTTGTACATGTCATAGTAGAAACTATTCACACTCAAAGTATCTGCATTGCTGGCGTAACGATCATTCTTTTCCCGTTCTCCATAAACGCCAATCTTCCAGTTGTCAAGTTTTTTGAATGTCTTAGAAAAATCCGCTTTTGGCCGGAAAAAGGTACTGCTTTCTTCTGTGGCATCTGTTTGTAACAGATTGCCCTGAAGATCAACTGCGAATCCGGATCGTTTGAAATTAAGCCTGGAGTAGTGCCGTGTGCCGGTATATAAATCTCCTCTAAGAAAGCCACTGAATTCATAGCTCAGACTACCCAGGTTTTTCCGGCTAAGTGTAAATCCTGCTTTACCGATATGCTCCTGCGCACGTTGATTGATTTGTTGGCCAATATTCCAGTCCCGGGTGAATTCCGCATTTCGATAAGGGTTTAGCGCCTTGAAGTTTTCCTGTAAAAATTCATATCCGACCTTCGTGTCAATAGACCAGTTTTCTTGTTTATCCAAGGTTAGGCTATTGGTATATTGGCTATAGACTGCTATCCCTGCATTATTGCTGTCATCAACATTGGAGAATCGATTCTGATCATTATTGCTAAGTGCTACTTCAGTGAGGATACTGGAGTTTTTGTTGAGCTGGAATTCTCCACCGACAGTATAGAGTGATTGTTGATTGGGAGCGATTAATTTGCGGCCCGGAATATAGTTTCCGTTCAGAGATCCGGTACTTGGGTCTGGGGCAATCCATCGGTAGACTCTTCCATTAGCCGGAATGGAAGCATCAATGATATAATTGCCGTTTCCGGCACCAACTTCTAAGAATGAGGCAGCGTAAACGGCGCTATCCGGATTGGTAGAATAAACGAGAATTGTTTGTGTATTGGCAAGGCCATTCACCAAATAGGTAGAATCAATTTGCTTATAGGACACCCGAAATTCATTGAACTCTGGCAGGGAGTCAATTCCGGGATCAATAGCATTCGCTAGGTCATCGCCTACCTGTCCGAGAATACTTCTTTGTAAAGAATCCAGATCAAGCGCTGCTCCAGAATTTTTGCCATCCTGCTCAGAGTAAACGTTAAGGTACAAGCGCATTTTTTCTGTTTCATACGCTGAGTTAACAGCAAGAAGTGATCTCGTGTAATTTTGCACGGAATATTCGAATTCTACGATTACTCGAATGTCTTTGGTGACCAGGCGTTTATTAGTAAACAAGACATCAGCACGGTTATAGTCGATAATGTAATCTTCTTCCAGACCTCTGGTCAATAATTGCCCATCCCAAAAAACTTTCTCTGTACCTGCCTCAATGATAATGAATCTTTCACCATCAGCTCCTTCCAATCGATAAGGCCCCTGATTTCCTTCTTGCATGACGAGATTGTTTCGCGCAAACTTTCCTTTAGAGATGGCGACACTTGCTTTGGTACTAAATGTACCTTTGTCCTTGACCTCCCAGGTGTTTTCTGCAGTAGCCCCCTTTAGCTTTTTGAAATAATTCATAAAGTAACTATTCGGTCGAGCCAACTCATAATCGCCGGCAGTAAGCGAAGCGTCGTTTTTCTTGAGTTGAATGAAGATGCGCTGGAAGTCATTCAATTGTTGGGTATTGCCCTCAGGTTGCAATGGAATGTTATCATCAGAAATGGCTGCCAGGATTTCTACATCATCTCCTAGTTTGCCCGCAAGCCGGAGATTAAAACTGGAGTTTAGTACCAGGTTTTGATTGTTCCCAAAAGAGATACCCCGCGCAAAGCTACCGTCATAATCCAGGCCCTGGAAATCTACCAATTCATCTTTTGCATCGTAAGGACTAAAGTCAAAGCCTATATAATCTCCTTCCTCATCGTATTCAATCCTGGTCGTATCCAGGTGTCGGGCGACTTTATACAAATCGTAGGGGATTACCCGGTATTCAGCGGTAACACTATCCGGTCGATAACTCGCAGCCCAGTATAATTCATTTCGAAAAAGCAGGTAATCGGCAGGAGGGATTCGGTTGCCGCGTTCATCAGAGAGGCGTAGGGACTCAGGAATAATAGTTAAACTATCCAGGCGTATGGGCAGACTATCCAGCAAAAGTGTTTTCTGGCGTTGATTAGTCAAAGCCCCGGTCTGAGCCCAGGTGCTTGCCGCTAATCCTCCAAGAAATGCTATGCTGAGTAATATTCGTATCATTCGCTCGGTCTTCAACCTTAATATTACGTAGAAATGGGGGCTTGTGGTGCGTAGAGAAGCGAGTTATTACTCTAGAAAGGTAAGGCAGGGACCAATAAAAGGACGATCAGGGTAAAAATAGCTCCTTATCATTGAGTACGATAGGGTTGAAAAACCAACGTCCGTCAGGTTAATTCACCTGCACGGACGTTGGAAACTATACTGTGGTCATTTTCTATCCTTTTCGGGAGCGCGATCCACCGTTGGAGCTGCTGCCTCCGGATTTGGTGTCTTTTCCGTCGGAACGACCTCCGTTACCAAAGTTGATCGTTTTTGTCGCTTTATCGCTGCCATCATTACTAGTAGCTGATACTTCGACGCTATTTCTACCCTTTGTCAATTCAACTACTACATCTAGCTTTTTAGTGCTGGTATTATAGCTGAAGCTGGATACTTTACTTCCATTCACTTTTACAGTAATCTGGTTCTTTTTACTTACATGCTCAATAGTAGCGGTTATTCTAGATCGACCTTTGTCAGGATTAAAAGGATCAATCGTTGGCGTACTTGCATTTAAGTTGCTAATCTTAGGTGGATTCTTCTTAGAGATCATATGCTGGTAGTTTACTACTGCCTGCGCATCATCTTTTCCACTTTCGTTTTGAGCCTCAATGCTAAAGTTGTTTTTACCAGTTTTCAATCTTACCGTAATCGACAGCTCGCCAGACTTAGCGGAATATTTAAAATTACTTAAGCTTTTTCCGTTCATTTTAAAAGTGATATCCTTCTTGTCTTTTACGTGCTGTATTTTGGCCTTCACCGTAAAACGATCCGTTCGAACACTTGCAGATGACTTGCCAGGATTTGTAAAACGAACATCTGGTTTAGGTGTTTGAACCTTTGGTCGGTACGTTACACTTACCTGATCATCATCTTTACCATCACGATTTTGAGCTTTTACAACTATCGTGTTTTTACCTTGCTTCAAACTTACATTAGCCTCAAGTGTACCTCTTTGGTAGGAGAAGTTACTCGTTGAACGACCATTAACTAGTACTGTTAATTCGTCTTTACGGCTGATATTATCAATTGCTGCGCGTACACTTATAGTCGCTTTCTCGCTCGTCAAATTGTTCTTAGGCTTCGTAATTGTAACCTTAGGAGGTAATACAGGCGCTGGTTTTTCGTAAGAAACATTCACCTGATCATCTGCTTTACCATCACGGTTTTGAGCTTTTACAATTATTACGTTTTTACCTTCTTTCAAACTTACATTAGCTTCGAGTGTACCTCTTTGGTAAGAGAAATTACTCGTAGACCGACCGTTGACTAATAAGGTTAATTCGTCTTTACGGCTAATGTTATTAATAACTGCACGGACCTTAACGATCTCTTTTTTGCTGGTCGAATTATGCTCAGGTGTTGTAATTGTAACCTTAGGCAAACGTACTGGACGTGGCTGCTCATAGGTAATAGTTACGACATCACTAGCTCTGCCATCCTCGTTCTTTGCTTCAATTTCGATGGTGTTTTTACCATTTCGTAAATTAACTTTTGCGGTTAATGAATTACGGTAAGCTTCCCAGGTGAAGTTAGAAGTTGTACTTCCGTTCAAGCGGAAAGTAATATCTCGCTTATCTTCAATCTCCAGGATTTCAGCTTTGATTGTCGCAATACTTTCTGATACCGTCTGATTGTCTCGTGTAGGTACAGTAATCGTAACACTTGGTGGTGTTGCTTCTTCCTCCTGAATTGTAGCACATCCTTCCGTTCGGGCAGTATCTTCATCTCGACCCGCAGCATTGGTGGCGACTATTCTGATGTTATTCGTACCAGGAATTAATTGAACCACTGCGTTCAACACCTGAGTAGTCGAATTGAAATCATAATTGCTGAACTGCTGACCATTCACATAAACGTCGATGTCATCACGATCTTCGACATTTAGAATCGTAGCCACGACTCTCGTCTTACAATTTGTAGGGTCAAAAGGATCAATCGTTGGTTGGCTTGTAGAAGTAATGGTTACTACAGGCTTCTCCAAAACTGGTACGTCCTCTTCTTCCCAAAGTATGGTAACACTATCGCTATCTTTTCCATCAGGATTGGTAGCAACAATATTTACTACAGTTTTATAGCCATTGATATTAAGATCGGCATATAATGTACCGTTACTAAAATCAAAGTCATAACTTTCGTATCCATTAACAGTGTATCGAATATCACGCTTGTTGTCAATATGATCAACTCTCGCTTCTACCTTTACTTTTCGACTTGTCGTCTCATAAGGGCTTACTGAAGGCCTGGTAATTCTTACCACTGGAGGCTGACTTATGATAGTTCTTTCAAAAATGATAGTCGTCTCATCCATGTCATAGCCATCGCTATTCTGGGCACTAACTCTAATCGTATTTCTACCTTCTCTGAGGTCAACTAGAGCGCTGACAATACCATTCCTTAAGTCAAAGTTGGTAAAGTTGCGACCGTTGATCGTCAGTTCAACATCTCTATATGAACTTACATTCCGAACTTCTGCTCTAAGATCAAAATTTCCGATGTCTGTTCTGAAATCAGTATATGGCGGATTAGTAATGTCTACCTCAGGAGCGTAAGTATAATTATCAACCGGAGGTGTAATTATTTCTTCCTGTAAAAAGATATTCACTTGATCACTAGCTGATCCTGCAGCATTTCTTGCTCTTACGATGATCTCATTATTTCCAGGACGTAATCTGATATTCCCCTTGAAAGACTTCTTACGGAAATTAAAAGATTCATTATATCCATTGACGATAAACTCTACGTCCATCGGGCTGTCAACATGCTTAATAGTAGCAAGAATGTTGAAAAATGGTGTTCTTGTGGTATGCGGACTAACGCCCGGGTTTGTAATTTCTACAAATGGTTCTTTTAGTTCTTTTGACTTGTCATCAATGATCCACCTCATATGTAAGTTGGTGTAGTGATGAATATCATCTTCAGGACTAAGGTTGCCATTGTTTTTCCACTGCTGACCATCAAATAGATCAGTCTTGGTAAAAGTGACTTTATGTCCAACTCCCATAGAAAATCGTGGTGTAAATTGGTATCCTAGTTCCACGCCTAAGTTTGGCATCAAACCTATTTTACCAAAACCAGATTCAAAACCATGAGCATTGGTTTCGTATACGCCATCAAGGATAGCATTCTTAAGTTCATTTTTTCTGTAAGAAACCGATCCTAAGGTGTCAATACCCAGGTATTGAGTTCCGTAGTTGCCATTTCGGTCTGCCTGATCTGTTTTTACATTATACCAGTCTAGCCCAATTCCACCAAAAACTGATAAATTGACATTTGTGTTTTCTCTTAATTTATTGAAAGAAACAACACCTTCTAAGCCTAATTCGAACTGATCCGTTTTGTTATTTTGGAAAACGAAGCTAGTTCCATTACCATCCTTGGTGTAGTCTAAGCCATAAGTGCCGTTTAAAGCATCATTATCGGCAATACCATAAGATCGCTCAAAACCTAATCCTTTAGTCTGTGCATATAACGCACGACCACGAATATCAAAGGCGAACGGTGCACCAGGTTGGTAATAAAGATTTTTGGCAAGTGTTAGTCCAAGTCCATATCCCTCCAATGTGGTAGGAATATCATCGGATTGCTGGTAAGAAAGTCCACCGTTGATTCCAAAGGTATAATAACCCGGAGTCCTTTCGTAAGTGGATTTTTGTGCGGTTGCGGCTGTTAAAATAAAAAGGGCCGCGAGTACGGAATAAATTCTCAACATTGTCTTTTTCATAGCCCAGGAATTGTAAAGGTTAAATAATAAGTGGTTCTAATTTTCGTGTCCAGGGGTACACGGGTGAATAAAAGAGTAATTACTACTTGGACTCCAATTTCTTGGGAATATTTAATCATACTTTTTGGCTGTTTTGATCAATTTTGAGAAAAGTGTTAATAGCTATATATAGTATTCTTACTTTTTTCTCTTTTGAGTAATGAATAGATTTGTACCTAAATATTTGATAAACAGTTTGTTATGTTTTTTAGGCGAACTGATAGTTACTGTCAATCTTTGGGCAAGATTGATACCAAGATGTTAAATGCTTTTCATAGGCTTGAATTACTTTAACAGATCATTAAATGTAGTTTTTGAAAATATTAAGATGCAGATATTAGAAAGAGCCCCAATTTAACCTGTAACACATTGATTGTAAAAAATTAGTCAGGGGAGTAAAAAAAACTTCCAGATCAAGCAAGAAATATATAAATAACGTATCTTTATTTTTTGAAAATTACCCTCCCAAGACCGTTTCCTCCAACTGTACGGTGTTTAACACAAGACAAGACGCTACATTATGAACAAAAGAGTGCTATTGCTGGCTTGCTTTGCATTGCTATGCTTGAATTTTGCAAGCGGACAGAATCGGACAATAGATGGGACAGATAATAACCTTACTCAACCTGATTGGGGGGCTGCTGGACATCAACTTCGAACAATTACTTCAAATGGTTTTGCTGATGGGATTTCTACTCCGGGAGGAGCGAGTAGGCCAAACCCTCGTATTATCAGTAATGAAATGTTTGCTCAGGATTCTTTGATGCCTGATGTTATGGCCCTTAGTGATTATACCTGGGTGTTTGGACAATTCATTGACCATGATGTAATTGCTACACCTGGTAACCCTAGTGAAGATGCTAGTGTTATGGTTGATTTTCCTGATGTTCATTTTAATCCAGGAGGAGCTTTTCCTTTTGTAATGATTCACATGTCTCGCTCAGCAGAGCATCCTGGTACGGGCACAGATGCATCTAATCCTCGAGGATATACTAATGATATCACTTCCTGGATTGACGGTTCTGCTGTTTATGGCTCAGATACAGAGAGGGCTAACTACCTCAGATCTTTTAGTGGAGGAAAGCTGAAAACTTCTGCCGGTAATCTCTTGCCCTGGAATACAGATACCCACGAATTTAGCGGTGAAATTGATACAGATGCCCCTACAATGGAAAATGAAAATCCATTTAGCGACCATTTATTTGTTGCAGGAGATGTAAGAGCAAATGAAAATGTGTCACTAGCAAGTATTCATACGCTATTTGTTCGGGAGCATAATCGTTTATGTGATGAATTGGCAATTGCTAATCCAGAGTGGAGTGATGAAGAGTTGTACCAACACGCAAGAAAATTTATCGGAGGCTATATTCAATCGATTACTTATAACGAATGGCTTCCTGCGATGGGAGTACATCTACCAGCGTATGCTGGCTATGATGGATCATTAAATCCTAACATAACGAATGTTTTTTCAGCGGCAGCTTTTCGCCTGGGACATACTTTACTTAGTAGTACTGTCCCCAGATTAGATAATGAAGGCAATGAAATTGCTGCCGGGCATCTCACTTTGTTAGAAGCCTTTTTTGCACCATATGAGCTCCTGGATAATGGAGGTCTTGATCCTGTGCTAAAGGGGATTGCGACTCAAGTTCAACAACGATTGGATTGCCATATCGTAGATGATGTAAGAAACTTCTTATTCGGACCACCACAAGCTGGTTTGGGAGGTTTGGATCTTGCTTCGATTAACATTAATAGAGGAAGAGAAAGAGGACTACCTGACTTTAATACAGTACGACAGGACCTGGGCTTGACTCCGTTTAACTCTTTTGAGGATATTCATAGTAATCCTGCCGTTGGCCAGACAATCGAAAGTTTATATGATAATGTAAATGATATTGATCCCTGGGTTGGAATGCTTGCTGAAGAACCTATGCAAGATGCTCTTTTTGGGGAGACAATCATGACGATCCTAATGGAGCAGTTTTTAGCATTGCGTGATGGAGATCGTTTTTATTATATGAATGATCCTGTGCTAAGTGCTACGGAGAAGGCAGATATTGATGGGACAACTTTCCGTGATATTATTATGCGAAATACAGGGATTACGCTAATGCAGCCTAACGTTTTTGAAGCGATGGAACATGATTCTATCTGTAACGCTGATGCGCCGTTGGCAACTTTAGAAGGATCAATACTAACCTCTGAAGGCTTACCAGTTGCCAATGTTGATGTTAATATTAATGTTTATAACGAAGAAAATCCATTAACCAGCAATCAAAGTAATTCGGATGGTATATATTCATTAGCAGAGCTTCCGAGTTGTGATCACTACGAAGTAAAAGTAGAGAAGAATACTAATCATGGTAATGGAGTTTCTACTTTCGATTTAATCTTGATACGTCAGCACATTCTTTTTATAAATGAACTTGATGATCCGCTCAAGCTAATTGCTGCGGATGCAAGTAATGATAAAAATATATCTACTTTCGATTTGATCGAACTTCGGAAGATCATTCTATCGATTAATGATGAGTTACCAAACAATAAATCATGGAGGTTTGTAGATGCCAATACCTCTTTTGAAAACCTGAGTAGCCCTTTTGATGCAGTATTGGATTATGCTGATATTGATGCATTTTCTGCCAACTCAACAGCTGATTTTATAGGGATCAAGATTGGTGATTTAAATGGATCAGCGAATCCGTCTTCTT
This sequence comes from Saprospiraceae bacterium, assembly GCA_020631105.1. Lineage (GTDB taxonomy): Bacteria > Bacteroidota > Bacteroidia > Chitinophagales > Saprospiraceae > JAHDHW01. The sequence continues at coordinate 16,508 of JAHDHW010000047.1, forward strand.
TTACCAATTCTGGCGAAGACAGATCAGAATCACTTTTTCAGTTGAAGTTGACTGATCAGAATTTAGAGGCAGGACAAACTTATAGCCTGGTTATTCCAGCGGCTCAATTATCCGAAATGATCGGACTACAGTTTGAAATGCAATTCGAAAATGAAGCCATCGAGCTCAGAGGAGTAGAGCCAGCAGCAATCGATCAATTATCAATAAATAATTTTAATCTAGACCAAGCAAATGGCGCTTTGAAGTTTAGCTGGGACGGCGAAATTAATCCTTCTGATGAAATATTATTCACGGTCGATTTTGTCGCAAAAACAGATGGAAAACTTAGTGACTACATTAGTTTAGTGCAAAGCGATTTAAAAGCTGAGGTCTATAGCGAAAGTTTGACGCTTAGCGATTTAGAATTATTCTTTGAGCCTGGCCTGACGGCTGCGACCGCTGAAACGGGAGCTTTTGTCTTACATCAAAATACACCGAATCCCTTCCGATCTGTTACTACTGTTTCATTTGAATTACCTAGTACGGATGAAGTTACGCTAAACGTATTTGATTTGGCGGGCCGAATCGTTTATACGAGCACTCTACAAGCTTCTGCTGGACTAAATTTGATTTCAATTGATCAATCTCAATTATCCAATGAATCAGTATTTTATTATCAATTGAATACTTCCTTTGGTAGTCAAACGAAAAAGATGATTTTGCTGGAATAATCCATAGAGTAGAGATCTCTATAGATCAAAGCACGAAGAATCTGAGAATGATAAAAAATAAACAAGGGCCATTTCTCCAAGCGAGGAATGGCTTTTTTAATTGAGATAGCCCTTTCGAAATCCTCTTTCTTTTCATTAAACTAGTTTATTGGCTAAGCCGATAATTCTCCTTATAATTGGCTGAATAAAATTATTGTAGCAATACGCACTTGTACAATTATTTTTTGAGCTGCCTTTTTGCTCTATCATTACTAATCAAACCAAATTTTATCCATGTCAAATAATCCTTATCCTCGTTTATTAGAACCATTAGATTTAGGATTCACAAAGTTGAAAAACCGTGTCCTGATGGGCTCTATGCATACTGGACTCGAAGAAGAAAAAAATGGCTTTAAAAGAATGGCAGAATATTTCGGAGAGCGTGCAAAAGGAGGCGTAGGATTGATCGTTACCGGTGGAATTGCCCCAAACAGAGCAGGATGGGTTGGACCATTTTCAGCTAAAATGTCTACCAAATCAGAAGCTGAAAAACATAGAGTAATCACTGAAAAAGTACATGAAGAAGGCGGCAAAATTTGTATGCAAATCTTGCACACCGGGCGCTACGCTTATCACCCGATGGCGGTTGCCCCTTCTGCGATTAAAGCTCCAATTTCCCCTTTTAAGCCGTGGAAACTTACAAAAGGAGGCATCAAGGGTACCATTAAAGATTATGCTAAATGTGCGAAACTAGCACAGCACGCAGGCTATGACGGAGTAGAGATAATGGGGTCAGAAGGTTACCTGATTAATCAATTTATTGTATCCAAAACAAATAAGCGTACGGATGAATGGGGCGGTTCTTACGAGAATCGTATTCGCTTTCCTATCGAAATCGTCAAACGTGTACGAGAAGCAGTCGGACCTAATTTCATAATTATTTATCGACTTTCTATGTTGGACCTGGTTAATGACGGGAGTACCTGGGAGGAAGTTGAAATATTAGCCAAAGAAATCGAAAAAGCAGGTGCTAATATCATTAATACAGGAATCGGCTGGCACGAAGCACGTGTCCCTACTATCGCAACTATGGTACCTAGAGGAGGGTTTAGCTGGGTGACGAATCGCCTGATGGGTAAAGTGAATATTCCATTAATTACCACTAATAGAATTAACACACCGGAGATAGCTGAAAAAATTCTGGCGGCTGGTCATGCGGATATGGTTTCAATGGCTCGCCCATTTTTAGCTGATCCTGATTTTGTGAATAAAGCCGCTGAGAATAAGGCAGACGAAATCAATACCTGCATTGGTTGTAATCAAGCTTGTCTGGATCATGTTTTTCAACGCAAAATTGCCAGTTGTCTGGTTAATCCCAGAGCTTGTTTTGAGACAGAGATTCAACTGAAAGATACAAGTAAAGCTCAGAAAATTGCTGTTGTAGGAGCAGGTCCTGCAGGCCTCTCTTATGCGACTACCGCCGCAGGGAATGGACACGAAGTTCATCTTTATGATGCGGCGACTGAGATCGGAGGGCAGTTCAATATGGCAAAGCGAATCCCTGGAAAAGAAGAGTTTTTCGAAACGCTTCGTTATTTCAATAAAATGATTGAAAAGACTGGTGTCAATCTACATCTTAATCAACGAGTTGATGCATCGTTTTTATCAGCGGGAGGATTTGATAGAGTTGTAATAGCAACAGGAGTAAGTCCACGGAAGTTAAAAATCGAAGGGATTGATCATCCGAAAGTATTGAGCTATGTGGATGTCTTAAAACATCAGAAAGAAGTAGGGGAGCGCGTTGCTATTATTGGCGCTGGTGGTATTGGTTTTGATGTTGCTGAGTTCCTTTCTCACTCAGGAGTGTCTCCAAGCTTGGAGGTTAAGGCCTTTATGGAAGAATGGGGCGTTGATATGGATTATAAAAACAGAGGTGCTTTAAAAGAAGCTACTCACGAACCTCCGGCGAGAGAGATATTTTTACTACAAAGGTCAAAAGGAAAGTTAGGCGCCAACCTCGGCAAAACGACGGGGTGGATTCATCGCTCCAGCCTGAAAAAGAAAAGTGTAAAAATGATACCGCTCGTGCAATATCAGAAAATTGATGATGAGGGACTGCATATTCTTGCTGCTAAAAAACCAATGACCCTGAAAGTAGATAATGTTATTGTATGTGCAGGTCAAGAGCCGCTTAGAGAGCTCTTGGAGCCGCTACAAGCAGCCGGTATCCCTACTCATTTGATCGGCGGGGCTGATGAAGCCAAAGAGTTGGATGCAAAACGAGCTATTGATCAAGGCCTTCGTTTGGCGGCCCAATTGGATTAGACTAATTAGTTTGCTATATTAGTCCAATACAATATTTATCTCCATGGCTAGCAGACGAAAATTTATAAAAAACACTTCCCTGGGGTCTCTCGGGGTAATTGGTTCAAGTCTAATTAATACTACTTGCTCCGCTGAAGAAAGTATCATTGAAGACAAAAAAAGCGAAGTCAATCTTACGACTAAGCCTATCGTGATTTCTACTTGGAATAACAAGAAGGCTAATGCTGCTGCTATGGCCAAATTATCCTCAGGAGGGAAGGCTATTGATGGAGTAGAAGCAGGCGTTAGAGTACCAGAAGGGGATCCGTTCGATCGATCTGTCGGTTATGGTGGAAGACCAGATCGGGATGGAGATGTGACGCTTGATGCCTGTATTATGGATGAAAAGGGAAATTGTGGCGCAGTTTGTTTCCTTCAACATATTAAACATCCTATCTCTGTTGCACGCCGTGTAATGGAGAAAACGCCTCACGTTCTTCTTGCCGGAGAAGGAGCTCTAGCTTTTGCTTTGGAGAATGGTTTCAAGAAAGAGAACCTGCTTACAGAGGAATCAAGATTAGAATGGGAAGAGTGGAAAGTTGATTCTAAGTACCAACCTATCATTAATATTGAGAATCATGATACCATAGGTATGTTGGCTATTGACGCTAAAGGAGATATCTCAGGTGCTTGTACAACCAGCGGCTTGGCCTATAAAATGAAAGGTAGAGTAGGGGATTCACCAATTATTGGAGCAGGATTATATATAGACAATGAAGTCGGAGGCGCTACTGCTACCGGAATGGGCGAGGCCGTCTTAAGATCCGTTGGGTCTTTTTTGGTGGTTGAGTTGATGAGACAAGGGATGCACCCGGCAGAGGCGTGCAAGGAAGCGGTAATGAGGATCATTAGAAAGCAAGATTTTAAAGAAATACAGGTAGGCTATATTGCGCTAAATAAGAAGGGTGAATACGGGGCTTTCTGTATCCATGAAGGTTTCGAATATGTTGTTTCAACTCAGGAAGAAACCGTGCTCAAACAGTCCGCTTTTCATGTCAAAGCCAAAAAGAAAAAGAAGACTGAATCAGACCAGTAATGTTACTGTTAAGACGTCTTTTTGCGTTTTGTATAGGAGTTAAATCCTTTATCAAATTATTTTATGCGCACTAAGAAATAGTTGCGTCTTTTTTTGCTCATATCTTTCATCACGGAAGATGTAGTTTTTTACTTTTCCCTCTCACTTGAGTTTATTTATTAATATTCGCCGAACTCCGCCTCTTAAATAAGGTGCATTTAAGACTTATTTTGGTGAATGACTTAGTAATCTGTGTTGAAAATATTGAAAGATAAGTAATGTTTAAATAGCTGTTATGCAGATGTTTACTTGATGAATTTGAGATATGTTAATATAAAACTTTTTTATAACTCTTCGATTTTTTTGGTGGGCATTAGACTCTTTCTTATCTTTAGGCATCTTTTGGGCACCACACACTATCTAAAGAGGCTCCATTATTAATCTATGCCCTTTGATTCACAGCCTGATTAACCCATAGGGAGCTTTGGCTGTTCCTGATAATCTATTTGAAACTTAAAAGCCTTTCGGCTTTGTTAGTAATGGCGTGAATAGTCTAAATGGAGTTTTAATTCCTTGTGGCTCGTTATCGTAATACTACTCTACTAATTATTGTAACTAATTCTGAAACTGGATAATGGCACCGGTTTTGCAGTATTGGAAGTGCATTTACAGGAGAATTTTCCACGATCTTTCTTTGCAACACTAGGCGGGAAGAACGAAATAAACTAAGCTCAATTATAATCCCATGAGCTAAAAACATTGTTTTGAGTATGCAGCATGTCAACGTAGTAATAGCAGATGACCATCAACTATTCATCACTGGTCTCAGATCTATTCTTTCTGATGTCGATGGATTTGATATTAATTTAATGGAAATCGCTAACACTGGTGAAGAACTTCTTAATATCCTAAAGAGCCAAATTCCTGATTTATTAATCCTTGATTTAAATATGCCCGAAAGAGACGGGCTTGATGTGCTGGGCTCTATTGGCAAAAAATATGATGACATGCGTATTTTGGCTTTGACCATGTACGATGAGTCAAAAATTGTTAAATCAGCATTCAAGGCAGGAGTAGATGGTTATGTGCTCAAAAGTTCAGGTAAGGATGAGTTAGTAAGAGCAATTACTGAAGTACTTGAAGGGCAAACATTTATGGGAGAAGGAGTAAGTTTAAACGGAGTTTCTCATAAGGGTGGCCGCAAAAGTGATAATGATGTACAATTTCAGGATCGCTTCATTAAAAAATATAATTTGACCAAAAGAGAAATCGAAATTCTTCGATTGATATCTTCTGCAATGAGTAATAAAGAGATCGCAAAAGAATTGTTTATAAGTGACCAAACGGTCAGCGTTCATCGTAAAAATATCATGCGAAAGCTCGGTGTTAGTAATACTGCGGGCTTAATTAAGATTGCATACGACAATAGTTTGATATAAAATAATAATATCTATGTAATTGATTGATAAGCGATTATGCGCTTTTTCAAGATAATTATTAAATATATTATTTAGGGTAATTTGAAAAATACCTAATTTAGGGTACATCTTACAAGTTATTATCTTATTATCTTTGCCGTATCAAAACAGATAATTACCAGAACCGATTTATTAAACGAAAAAATCCCTTGAACTGAAATACTTATCCTTTCAAAAGCTTATACCTGGTTTTATCCGATAGCCATTTCTTCATAAGCTTTACCTCCTGATTGCTTTCAATTGGATAAATTTCAGAACGACCTTTTTAATTACCCTGATTGTCACTGCTAATATCACATTTGTGGTAAAGGCCTATTGATTTACAGCGTATTGACGATACCTTATGGTATCCGTGGTGGACTGAATGCCAAAACTTTTAATCTCATGAAAGAATCACATTTCTTGACATTTCTACCGAAATGTTTTGATCAGTATTTTACTGTATCAGTAAAACTTCTTCTTTCCGTCGAAAGCTTAGGCTTCATTTTTACAACCAAAAGATTAGAATTAGTCAAAGTGCACAATTAGCATGCACTCAAGTATTTATATAGTAGCATCAAGAGTGATAACTCAGCTTTTGATCACTGTAGTTTAACCAATTGATTTAGAAAATGACAAAAGAAGTACTGTTATATTTTGCTTTGCTTTTGTGGTTTGTTGTGCCCATTGTGGCACAACCGACCATTTTTGTCGAGGACAAAAATATCCTTCCTCAGGAAAGTTTTTATGTTGATGTAAAAGTCAATGAATTTCCAGTACTCTCAGGTATGCAGTTTTCAGTAAACTGGGAAAATTCAATTCTGTCTTTTGATAGTGTTGAAATTGAAAACGTTACAGCCTTGCCAAGTTATTCGATTGGGAGTTTTAATATCACGAATACAAATAATGGTTTTCTTGCTACAGCCTGGACTGATCCAGCAGCTACTGGCATTGCAGTAGAAGATGGTACAACTTTTTTTCGTATCCATTTTACCCATATTGGCCAAATTGGAGATTCAACTCAAATCAGTATTACGGACATGCCTTTAGCTAAAGAATTTATCAGTGAAGATGCCGGAATGCAGATTTTTGAGCCAACAGTAGAAAATGGTACAATAATAGTTCTAAATCCAACCAGTACCACTAATCCACTGGGAATACCTAATCAGTTATTTAAGCTTGGTCAAAACGAGCCTAATCCTTTCAGTCTTCATACAAAAATACCTGTTGAGGTTTTTGAATCGACTGAATTGACCCTTGAAATCTATGACACTAAAGGAATAATCGTGTACACCGAATGGTCTATTTATCCCCCCGGAGTACATACGATTGGACTTGCTGCAGAAAAGTTTCCTGCGGCAGGGGTTTATTATTATAAATTGAAAAGCAAAGATTTTTTTATCACAAACAGGATGATCTTAGTTAGATAGTACCGACTACTTTCTGACATCCCAAATTCCAAGGACAGATGAGTAAATTTAACACTTTTCTGGCGGCAATAGGTATGGTCTTTTTAAGCCTTGCTGCCCATGCTCAAGTTAACTTTAATTTAGTGCCTTCTGATGTGGCACCAGATTTAGGGGCAACCATTACCGTTGATGTTGCGGTAGATGAAAATTTTCAAGACATCGGTGGTTTCCAGTTTACTATTGACTGGGATGAAACACTGCTTTCCTATCAGGGACTTTCTAACTTTGGCCTTGCAGGCCTTAGCGGAGGTAACTTTGGTACCACACAAACCGGAAATGGTATTCTAACCGTTTCCTGGCCAGATCCATTTGGTGGAACACAATCCATTGATATGGATTCTGTGATTTTTACCTTAACCTTTGACGTGATTGCCACTGGAGCTAGTTCAACTACAGTTGACTTTACTTCATCACCATTGTCAAAAGAAGTATTAAATGGAGTACCTGAAGATATAACAGGTTCGGTACTTTTTAATAATTCTCCTACAATTGCCATTGGAGGAGGAGGTAATCCAGGAACCAACGTTTGTAACTTTATGGGCTTTGGCTTAGCCGTAACAAGTGATTCGGCGGACACCGGGGACCCTGTTTGTGTCGATGTAATCGCCTGTAATTTCACAGAGATTGTGAGCTTTCAGTATACTACTCAATTTGATCCTAATAAATTACAGTTTGATAGTATAACCAATTTTAACCTCGACAATTTAAGTGCAGGTAACTTTGGTACTACCAATATTGGAAATGGATTTATTACTTCATCCTGGTTAGATACATTAGGAGCTGGTGTTACAGTTGCTGATGAAACGGCATTATATAGTATCTGTTTTACTGCAGTTGGTGCAGGAGGAGATATTGATACCGTAGCAATTAATGGAGCCTTATCTCAGATTGAAGTTACAGATGCCAACTCCAATGGAGCGGATATTGGTCTTGAGAGTATTGATGGTGAAGTTAAGATCACTGGTAACTCTAGTAGTGCAGTATCTATTAAAGCGAGTTGTGAACAAGGTAATCCAGGGGATACCGTCACCGTAGATATAAGCGTAGCCAATTTTGATTCGATTTCGGGTATGCAAATGAGTATGCTTTGGGATCCTACTATTATAACCTTTCTGGACCGCGAATGGACAGGCCAACTACCAGGTAGCCCAACCTTTAATACAAGTTCAGCATTAGTAGATGCCGGAAAATTAACCTTGCTTTGGGATGATCCTAATGGTGCTACCTCTAGCGTAATGGATGATTCTATAATCTTTAAAGTACGCTATGTTATAGTTGGAGATGTTACTGATGTAAGCCCGGTTAGCTTTACAGATGATCCTACAGCAATTGAAATTACACAAGTGGTTAATGGATCATTACAATCCGTACCATTGGCCAGGATTCAGGGTAAAGTTGAAGTAGTCGGAGAAGGAGTTCTAGGGTTTATTATTGAAGATGCTGTAGGTTGTACAAATGATACGATTTGTATTCCGGTTACTGTAGATAACTTTAATGAAATAACAAGTATGCAGTATGATTTCGAATGGAATGATACTGACCTTACTTATGTTCGTACACAAAATCATAACTCAACCCTTGAGGGATTAACGACAGGATCATTTAATCAATATAACTCTAATCATGTTCGATTAAGTTGGACTCAGGGTTTGTTAGAACCAAGAACTTTATTAGAAGGGAATGATACGCTCTTTCAAATTTGTTTTAAAGTAAATGGAGCGGAAGGGTCTACTACTAACCTGATATTTGATGAGACACAAACTATAGAGGTGTCAGGTGGGCCTACCGCAGATCTGATTACTGTATTTACATTAGATAATGGTGTTGTTACTGTTGATTGTGCTATGGATGTACCAATGACAGTCTCTGATACAACGATTACCAATGTTCTTTGTAATGGAGAAAATACAGGGTCGATTAATCTAACGCTTTCAGATGCTACCGGAGCAGTTACTTTCCTTTGGAGTAATGGAGCAGTTACACAAAATATTTCTAATCTGGTAGCAGGAACATACTCAGTTACTATTACAGATGATAACACAACACTAAATGAAACCTATACGGTAACAGAACCTGCATCTGCCTTATCAGTTTCAATGTCTTCAACAGATGTTACCGTAAATGGAGGAAGTGACGGAACAGCAACTGCAACGCCTGCTGGTGGAACTGCTCCTTATTCTTATTTATGGGATAACGGAGGTACAACAGCAACCATATCAGGTTTGACTTTTGGCAACTATACCGTAACAGTAACAGATGCTAACAACTGTACTATTACCGATCAGGTTGCTGTTAATCAACCAGGTTCTGTAACAGCAGTGATCAGCTCTAGTGATGTTACTTGTAACGGTTTCTCAAATGGATCTGCTACCGTAACACCTGGAGGCGGAGTACCAGGATATACTATCTTATGGAGTACAGGAGCAACAACACAAACAATAACTGGTCTTGCACCAGGTAACTATTCTGTAACAGTCACGGATTCTAATACTGCAACTGCAGTTGCATCTGTAACTATAACTCAGCCTACTATTCTGACGGCCACCGTTAATGGATCAGATGTTACTTGTAGTGGAGAAAGTACAGGATCTGCTACCGTAACAGCAGGCGGTGGAACGCCAGGTTATACTTACCTATGGAGTAATGGAGTAACTACTGCCACGATTAGTAATGTAGCTGCAGGGAATTATTCTGTTACTGTAACGGATGGAATTGGCTGTACTACTTCTACATCAATTACGATCACACAACCAACTGTAGTTTCTGCAATTATTTCTTCAAGCACAAATGTTGCTTGTAATGGAGACAATACGGGATCTGCAACGGTATTAGCAAGTGGTGGTACTCCAGGTTATACTTACTTATGGAGTAATGGTGCGACCACTGTTACTGCGAGTAATTTAGTTGCAGGTAGTTATACAGTAACAGTTATGGATGTAAATAACTGTTCACAAACTACATCGATTACCATTACAGAACCAACAGCGATTTCTGCAAACATAACTTCGATAACAGATGTGGCATGTAATGGTGCAGCAGATGGATCTGCGACGGTATCTGCAAGTGGTGGGACACCAGGTTACACCTATCTATGGAGTAATGGGGGAACTACTGCTACAATTAATAATTTGGCAGCTGGTATTTACACTGTAACCGTAACAGATGCTAATAACTGTACTCAAACTACTACAGCGACTATCTCGGAGATGTCAACATTAATAGTTTCAATTTCTTCAAGTACAAATGTTACTTGTAATGGCGATGCTAATGGATCTGCCACGGTAACAGCAGGCGGTGGAGCACCGGGTTATACTTATTTATGGAGCAATGGCGCGACCACTGCAACGATAACAAACTTGAATGCAGGGGGATACACTGTTACTGTTACGGATGTTAATAACTGTTCAGAGACAGCTACAGTTACTATTACAGAGCCAACAGCACTAAATGTTAGTTTGAACACAAACGCAGTAAGTTGTAATGGGTTTGCAAACGGATCAATTACTGCTACCCCTTTTGGTGGAACAGCAGCTTATACATTTGTATGGAGTAATGGAGCAACAGGTAACTCGATCTCAAGTTTGGCACCAGGTACCTATACTGTTACATTGACAGATGGAAATAATTGTACGATAACAGAAACAGCAACCATAACACAGCCGGATGCCTTAACGGTTACTGGAGTGGTCTCTAACGAATCAGCTTTGAACGCAGAGGATGGCGCAATTGATATTACTCCTGCCGGAGGCACTGCACCTTGGACTTACGTCTGGAGTACAGGGGCTACAACACAAGATGTTTCAACACTAACGCCAGGATCTTATTCAGTTACAATTACGGATGTTAATGGTTGTACTGTCAGTGAATCATTTACAGTCAATTCTTTTGAAGCACCTCAGATTACTGTTGTAAATGTAGTCGACGTTTTATGTAATGGAGATGCAAATGGTGCAATAGATATTTCAGTTGCAGGTGGTGTAAGTCCATACACATACTTGTGGACTACAGGTGCAACGACTCAGGATATTTCAAACTTAGCTGCAGGTAACTATTCCGTAACGGTTACAGATAATATAGGATCAATTGCTGTACAAACAATTACGGTTGCTCAGAGTGCTCCTATTACGGTAACACTGGATGCTCAAGTAAACGTGGCTTGTAATGGCGACAATACGGGATCAATTAGTATAACGGTAGTTGGTGGTACACCTAATTATTCTTTTAATTGGGGCGGCGGTATTACTGCTGAGGATCCAGCAGGATTATCTGCCGGAACATATACACCTACCATAACAGATGCGAACGGATGTACAGCTATTGGAACTCCGGTAACGATAACTGAACCTAATCCTATTTCGATCTCAGTATCTAATGTTACGAATGTAGCTTGTAATGGTGAATCAACTGGTTCGATTGATGTAGATATCACAGGAGGCACTCCGGGGTATACTTACCTATGGAGTAATGGAAGTGCTAATCAGGACCCATCAGCATTACCAGCTGGTAATTATACACTAACCGTTACAGATGCTGCTAACTGTATTTTGATCGGACCTTCAATTACGGTATCGGAACCACAAGCATTAACTGCGAGTAGTTCTTCTACTGATGTAACTTGTGATGGAGCATCGGATGGTACAATTAACCTAACCGTTAATGGCGGCACACCGACTTACTCTTACAACTGGAGTGGTGGCTTACCAAATCAACCTAATCATATTAATGTTGCAGCAGGTAGTTATTCTGTTACGATCACAGACATCTCAGGATGTTCTATCGTAGAAGGACCTATTCAGGTCTCAGAACCTACAGCAATAATTTTGACAAATACAGTATTAAGTGCTTCAGCTACGAATGACGATGGAGGTATAGATCTTACAGTAACCGGAGGAACGCCTGGTTATACTTACGAATGGAATACCGGAGCGACTTCTGAAGATTTATCAGGCTTGTCTTCTGGCTGTTATGCAGTGACAGTAACAGATGCTAATGGCTGTATGGCTATGGATTCAGTGAAGGTTGGAGGAGTGATTGTTATTTCTTCTGAAGTAGAGAACACTTCTTGTGCAGGCTTATGTGATGGATCTATTGATATTACAATTAATGGCGGAATTGCGCCTTATACTTATAGTTGGACGGGACCAGATGTAGTGAACAATGCACAGGATCAGAATTCACTTTGTGCAGGAACGTATTCAGTAACAGTACTAGATGCGAATAGCACACAGTCTGTTCAATCCTTTACCATTGAATCTCCAACGGCCTTAACGGTTGCTAATAGTAATATTATCAATGAAAGTGGAAATGGATGTAATGGTAGTATTGATATTACGATTACCGGAGGAACCTTACCATATACTTATCAGTGGAGTAACGGAGCTTCTAGTGAAGATGTAGATGACCTATGTAAAGGAGATTATAGTGTAACTATAGTTGATGCGAATGGCTGTGTTTTGATAAGCAATCAATTCACTGTCTTGCCTCCACCTTTAGTCGTTGCAATGTCAAATATGACAATGGCAAGCTGTTCTGGAGAAGATGATGGAGAAGCTTGTTTGAGTGTGCTTGGAGGTTGTGGACCTTATACGGTTACTTTAGGATCGTCGACTCAGGTAAGTGTACTGGGAGAAGATATTTGTTTCTCTGATCTAGCGGCGGGAACATACGTTATCAACGTGGTAGATTCAGGGAATCCGCAAATGACGACCTCGCAGGAATTTACGATTACCACACCGGATCCAATAGCAATCACTAGTAATATTATTAATAATACGGATCCTACCGGGGCAGACTGTGATGGTTCAATCGATATTACAGTTGTTGGAGGAACAATCCCTTATAGCTATCAGTGGAGTAACGGAGCTTCTAGTGAAGATGTTATTGACCTTTGTAGCGGTGGACCAACTTATAGCGTAACCGTAACCGATGCTAATGGCTGTGTTCAGATATTAAACGGATTAGAGGTTGAACTTGGATTGAATGTACAAGTTGTTGCTACAGAAGATGTTTCTTGTATGGGAGATTGTGATGGTTCGATTGATATCTCTGTAACTGGCGGTGTTGGGCCTTATACATACTCTTGGAGTAATGCAGGAAGCACTCAAGATTTAAATAACCTTTGTACTGGCTCATATGATGTAACGGTGACGGATGCAAACGGCATGATGGCTAATTTCTTTGGAATTACCATTGCAGAACCATCAGCACCACTTACCGTAGATATGGGGACAATGGTTCGGCCTACCGGAGATAATGCAAACGGATCAATCAGCTTGGATATCAGCGGTGGCTGGGGTGGTTACACCATTGAATGGAGTAACGGAGCTACTGGCAATCCAATTGGAGGACTAGTTGAAGGTTTCTATACTGCGACGGTAACCGATGCTAATGGCTGTGTTCAGGTTATTATTATTGATCTTCCGGCTTATCGATTGATTCTTATTGAAGAATTGATTGAGCCTACTTGCAATGGAGATGAAGATGGACAAATTGAAGTAGTGATTCAAGGAGGATCCGGGGAGTTTACGATTACTTGGGATAATGGTCAAACCGGACCTTTAGCATTTAGCTTAGCTACCGGTACTTACTGTGTAACAGTTTCAGATAATTCAATTGCCGGACTTGAAGTAACGGAATGTTACGATCTTGGACAACCTGACGAATTAGTAGCCGCACCAATTGTAGTAAATTCTACCGGACCAGCTGATGGCTCAATAGAGGCAAACGTATCTGGAGGTACAGCACCTTACACCTATCTATGGACAACTGGTGATGTTACACCAATAACCGATGGGTTGGTTGCAGGAGTTTACGGGCTTGTAATAACCGATGCAAATGGCTGTGAGTTGATTGTCCAGCAAATCGAAGTTGGGGTAGAGGGCGAATGTTTTGAAGGTCGAAAAGTGATCTCTCCAAATGGTGATGGTAGAAACGATGAGTTTATCATATCCTGTGTTGAAGGAATCAATAATAATCTAAAAGTATTTAATCGTTGGGGGCAATTGGTCTACGAAGCCGACAACTATGATAACTCTTGGTCAGGTACAGAAGCCAGTGGCAATATACTACCAGAGAGCGGATACTTCTGGGTATTAGAATATGATGAAAATGGTCAGACAAAACAGATCAAAGGTGCCTTTACACTTTTAAGAGGCGATAATTAATCAATTCCCAAAAACAATTAAAAAGGAAATTATCATGAAAAAGATATTTATTCTATTTGCTTTTATCGCCTATTTCGCTGGTCAGGCTTCTGCCCAGGAAGAAGCGGTGTTTTCTCATTACATCTTTAACCCTGCGTTGATCAACCCTGCTGCGGCTGGTTTTGATCGGGCACATCACGATGTATTTATTAATATTCGTTCTGCTTGGGCTAACTTCCCGGATGCTCCTAAAACTTATGCATTAAGTTATAACGGACCCGTTGGAAATCGCCTAGGTTTAGGAGGAATGATTTACTCTGAAAATATTGCAGGTCTAAGCCGCTTCCGTGGACAACTTTCTTATGCCTTTAATTATGAGATCAATGATTTCGATATGGCTCTTGGAGTTTCTACTGAATGGCATCGTACACGTATCGACAACAGCATCATTGGCGGACCGCTATATGATGAAGGTGACGAAAGAGTATTAGCAGCAATGAATGGAGATACAGAGTTTGATGCAACGCTAGGATTTTTCGGTGGCTATAAAGATCGGGTTTTCTTTGGTCTGAGTGCTCCGGGATTAATTCGAGGAAAGTTAGATAACATCGCTGGCGCCGATGGCGGACCATTCCAGTTTATTACAGGATATCTGGGAGGTAAATTTGATCTGGCAGACTCAAAAGTCAAGTTAATGCCATCTATCCTGGTCAAGAATGTAAGAGATGTTGATTTTCATACGGATATTAACTTAGTAGCTTCTTTCTTGAAAGAACAATTAATGACAGGATTGACTTATCGTGCAGGTACTGGTGGAAACCTTGGAATCATCCTCGGTACGAAGTATAGCTCGATTCAGTTTATTTACACCTACGACGTTTACATGGACGAATTCCAAAAATACAACAGCGGTACACACGAGATTACGATCAACTTTGAGTTTAATCGTAAAGCTGGTTCTTACGACCGCTCTGAAAAATATAGACAATAGTCTAAAGACTGTCCTTTATCAATTGGTTTTTGGGATGGCCTCTCTCTACATATGCTAGAGGGGGGCTTCTCTTTTTTACCTATAATAACTAGGGATCGGTAAGCTGAGCATAACTTCAAGTGGACAAGCGAAGGTTGCCAAGCAATTTCACTCCAGAGGTGAGAATGTCGCTGACCTTTGATAATTTTTCCTTTAAATGCTTACATCTAGTAATCTGTTGCATTAACGTACCAGGATCGGTAAGCTGGGGACAGCTTCAAGTGGACAAGCAAAGATTGCCGAGCCACTATTATGAAAATCGAATAGATTAATTAAGGATTTTTTGAAAATTAAATTCGAACCGAATTTACTCTTCGAAAAAGAGAGTAATTGGATATGGTGATAGGTGCCAGTCTATAAGGCCAATTAGTCAATTTAAGGACTAGGATGGTCTATATAAAACAAATGTAAAAATATTATAAGTGAAAAATACCAATTTGTAGGTATGGTGGAAAGGTCGGTTTAAACTTATCTTTGTAGCGTACTTAGGAAACGTACAAACAAACTTACTTCGATACTTACAATAGACCAACAAACGTGCCAAACAAGAAAAACTTACAAAAAAAATTAAAAAAAATTGGCACTACTCAAAACTTACAATTAGACTAACTTACAACTTACAACTTACAACTTACAACTTACAACTTACAACTTACAACTTACAACTTA
>JAHDHW010000257.1 GCA_020631105.1 Saprospiraceae bacterium
CAAATACAATCACTTTGAACCGACTTTTAAGTAATCATAAACTTTAATTCTCCACCAATTTAGTATTTGGCAATTGTTTTTTCTCTGTCATAAAAGATAGATTGGATATCGTCCTTTACCCTCTCGGATTAATAATCTGACGTTTATGTCAACTTAGCTCTTCCTAATGCAACATGAAAATTATTATCAAGGACTATCGTCAAAACCAATAATTTACTGCAAAGATTGAAGGGAATTCGCAATCACTCTTTTTTCCTGACGATTTTGGGTAGTTATGTTAAAATACAATTAGAAAGAAAATTTCGTCTGAGTAAAATATATTTACAATACAAGATTACGTGTATCATTTCATTTTTAGCCACTCTAAAAAATCACAAATAAGGATTATCTTTAATTGTCCCCTTCCTTGCTTTCCCTAATTCAAAAACAAAACACGACACCAATATTATGAAATCATCTAAGGCCTGTTCAACTCTAACTAAAAGCTTATCTTTTTTGCTCTTCACTACCCTATTTATATTAGCTTGTGCTACAGATCAGCCAGCTGATCACAACTCAAACGATGCACAAAAAGAAGAATGGATTGCCCTTTGGGATGGCACCAATTTTAATGATTGGACCCCTAAATTTGCCAATCACGAGGCAGGTGTGAACTACAAAAACCGATTCCAGCATATTGATAGTTTCTTAAGTGTACGATATGAGCCACAAGATTCTTTTAATGGTCACTTTGGTCATTCGTTCTACAAGGATAAATTTTCACATTACAAGCTAAAAGCGACTTATCGTTTTGTTGGAGAACAACAAATAAATGGCCCAGGCTGGGCCTTTAGGAATAATGGATTGATGTTACACTGTCAATCTCCTCAAAGTATGGGACTCCCACAGGATTTCCCGGTTTGCTTAGAGATGCAATTATTAGGTGGCAGTGGCGAAGGAGAAAGATCAACTGCAAATCTTTGTACTCCTGGTACAAATGTTATGATGAACGATAGCTTATTTACGCCGCATTGTGTCAACTCGACCTCTGAGACATTCCATGGAGACCAATGGGTAGATGTAGAAGTTTATGTATTTGGAGATTCCTTAATCCAGCACCGCGTAAATAATAAAGTAGTCATGGAATATAGCAAACCTACCTTTGGTGATGGCGCCGTTGGAGGATTAAATGATGGCCTCTACCAAGATGGAGACTTAATTAGTGAAGGCTATATCTCTATTCAGGCAGAGACTCATGGAATCGACTTCAAGTCAATTGACTTGTTAAACTTATGCGGCTGCATGGATGCAAAAGCAAAAAACTATAAATCCTATTTCGTAAAGAACGATCCTAAAAGTTGTATTTACTAATAGCCGAAACAATTATTATTAATACCCTCGATGAATCTCTAAAATGAAGCTAACAAAATCCATATTCCCCCTGCTAGCAATTTGCTTAGTCCTTTTAAGCTTGGCTTGTTCTAAACCTACTCCTCCCATCTACCCGGACGAATCTACCTCAATCAATGCAGATCTGGCTACCAGCCTTTCTTCAAAGATAAGGAGTAGTGTAAATGCGGAAATCGATGACCGACTGGAACTCAGTCTTTGGGCCTCAGACACCTTGGTTAATGATCCAATTGCCATCAGTGTGGATGACCAGGGAAGAATATATTACACTTTAGCAGACCGGCTGGAGAATTCAGAATTTGATATTCGTGGACATCGCAACTGGATGACCGCATCAATCTCTTTTCAGACCGTAGAGGATCGACGAGCTTTCATTAAAAAGACATTCAGCGAAACGAATGAAGAAGGAGAACGACACCTCAAGGATTTAAATGAAGACGGTGTGCTGGACTGGCGAGACTTAACGGTCGAAAAAGAGCAAGTCTGGATCGTTTCAGATACTGATGACGACGGCTTAGCAGATAAAAGCAAACTCTTCATCAAAGACTTTCACGAAGAGATTACCGACCTGGCGAATGGTGTTGAATATTTCAACGGAGAAGTATACCTGTCTGTTGGTCCTGACTTGTGGAGAATAAAAGACAATGATGGCGATGATATTGCAGATGAGAAAACCTCAATAAGCCACGGCTATACGATCCATGTTGCTTTTGGAGCGCATGGCATGTCAGGAGTTACCGTTGGCCCTCAAGGTCGTATTTGGTGGGGAACCGGAGATATCGGCACTAATGTAGTTGATCAAACCGGCAAACGCTGGAAATACCCAAACCAAGGTGCAATTGTTCGTAGCGATCCGGATGGTAGCAACTTTGAAGTTTACGCTGCTGGTCTGAGAAACACACACGAATTTGTGTTTGACAAATATGGCAACCTTATCACCGAAGATAATGATGGTGATCATCAAGGAGAACGAGAACGCTTAGTTTACCTGATCAATGGTTCAGATAGTGGCTGGCGGATCAACTGGCAATTCGGTAAATACACCGATCCGGATAATAACAAATACAAAGTCTGGATGGACGAACGTATGAGTGTACCAAGATGGGATGGTCAGGCTGCCTGGTTTTTACCACCGATTGTGAATTATGTTAATGGTCCTACGGGTATGGTCTACAACCCTGGAACAGCGCTCAGTCCGGAATGGGAAGATCATTTCTTTATAGCGGAGTTTAGAGGAACTCCTGCACGTTCACCAATTCATGCTTTTACATTGAAACCTGACGGTGCCGGTTTTGCACTGGACACCACCATGATTATTGCAAAAGGTCTATTACCAACCGGGCTTGATTTTGGGCCTGACGGAGCTTTATATTTCGCAGATTGGATCGACGGCTGGGGAGTGAAGAATGAAGGACGCATCTGGAAACTCGATGTACCGGGAGAAGCAAATTCGGCCACCCGAAAAGAAGTAGAGCAGTTAATCGGCGCAGACTTTTCACAAAGACGGCTTGAAGACCTCGCATTGCTCCTGGCGCACAAAGATCAACGTATCCGACGCAAAGCACAATTTGCTTTAGTTGACAAAGGCGCACATGGTTTTGAAGTGTTTAAGGCTCAGGCCAGTTCCAATCCTGACCAACTAGCAAAGATTCATTGTCTCTGGGGCATTGCTCAATTAGCCCGAACACAAGATGCTAAATATGCGGAAGCACTACTCCCCTTCCTTGAAGCTCCCGATTCAGAGCTGTTAACTCAGAGTATAAAAATGCTCGGTGATCTTAAGTATAAAGCCGCAGCGCAAAATATTATACCTCATCTCCAGCATGAATCTCCAAGAGTTAGTTTGCACGCCATCGAAGCATTAGGCAGAATGGAAGCAAGCTCAGCAGCCCAAGCAATCCTTGACCTGATGGAAGCTAATAATGATCAGGATTTATGGATACGTCATGCCGGAATGATAGCCTTAGGCCGCATTGGCAATGCAGATCTCCTGGCGGCACAAAGCAATCATCCATCAAAGGCGGTTCGAACAGCAGCAGTGGTAAGTTTACGCCGTATGTCAAGTCCCAAAATTGCAGTTTACCTCAATGACACAGATGAATACATCGTTACCGAAGCAGCAAGAGGCATCAATGATGATTTCTCGATTGAAGAAGCATTACCCGATTTAGCCAAAGTGCTTGCAGAGAACCGATTCTCTAGTGAAGCGCTAATTCGACGCGCCATCAATGCAGCACTACGTGTTGGTGACCCGGCGAGTATGCAATTACTCATTGATTATGTACAAAGGCCAAATGTACCTGCGGCTATGCGAGCAGAAGCGATCGCTGCCCTGGGGACCTGGACAAAACCTTCTCCATTGGATCGTGTAGACGGAAGATACCGAGGCGAGGTTACCCGTGAAGATGTCGCACTCAGAAAAAATTTCTACAAGCCAGTTGCTCAACTTATTAAGAGCGCCAACCCTGAGGTTCAAACTGCTGCAATCCGTGCAGTCGGCAAACTCAACTTTTCGGGTAATGACGAAAGTTTGTTAAGTCTGGCTCGCAACAGCCGTTCTGCTGAAGTCAGAATTGCTGCTCTGCAAGCTTTGAATGCTACTAAGTCAAACCTCCTGGAGCAGGCTTTAAATATTGGCATCAAAGACCGCGATGATAAGGTTCGGTCCACGGCAATTACAATTATTCCAGCTTCCAGTATTGAGCCTGAAAAAGCGGTGCAGCTTTTTGCCAGCGTCATCAAATCTGGTTCGCTTTCCGAGCAACAAGCAGCACTGGCAGCTTTGGCTGACATTGATCATCCTTCTTCCATTATTCCTTTGAAAGGAGCTTTAGATGATTTAATGGCCCAAAAAATTCCAAAGGAAATACACCTTGATGTAATCACTGCTATTGAACTTAAAAATGATGATTCGCTGAATTCCAGCTTAGAAACCTATCGTGCGTCCAAACCGGATGGTCCGCTCTCCGATTATGTAGAAACCTTGTACGGAGGAGATGTGGGGAAAGGCAGGGACTTATTTTATAATCATGAAGCTGCTCAATGTGTTCGTTGCCATGCCGTTTTTGAATATGGAGGAAATGCCGGCCCGGGCCTTGCAGGCGTTGGCGAGCGACTGTCTAAAGAAGCAATCCTGGAATCTTTGGTCGCTCCAAGTGCTACCCTCGCCGCTGGCTATGGTATAGCTTCCATTACATTAAAAAATGGTGAACAAGTTACCGGCGTAGTTGATGCAGAAGATGATGATTCGATCAGACTCAAAGTTGGTAAAGAAGACATCACAACTATTCCAAAAAGTGAGATTAGCAATCGAACAGATATCCCTTCTAGTATGCCGCCAATGGGGGCAATTTTAAAGAAGCAAGAGATTAGAGATATGGTTGCTTTCCTAGCGGACTTGCGAGAGGAGCATTAAGTATTAGTTAGGGATCAATTATTCTTTTTGGGTTCTTATAACCCAACTTGTTCTTGCAGATGGACTGCCACTAAACCTATAAATAAAAATTGAATCAACATCAGTATTTATATGCATGTTAACATATCTACGATCTATAGTTCCAACATAACTATATCTTAAGTCGTTGATGCTATCATTTGGCCAAGGACTTTCAAAATCTAAATTAGTATTATGGATTGCATTTGGTGCAAATAAATTTATCTTATTATCTACAATTGCTATTTCAAGGGTTGTATTAAGAATCGAATCGTAGTTTAATTCTTCATAATAATCATCCCTATGCTTTTTAAAAACTGTTACATCATAGTTGCCAGAGTACTTTGAAATAATATCTTCAGTTCTGAATTGAGTTAATTCATAATGAGGAAATCTAGATATTTTCCAGTAATAAGTTGAATTTGGAGCAAGGTATTCTTTATATGAAAATGTATTAACTGAACTATCAAGTAAAGTATCAAGAATAGGATGCTCAAAACTATCAGATTCGTCCAGCATGAATTTTAATGGAAAAATAATATTTGATTCCCATTCAAAAGTTAAATCTGTTCTTTCTACAATCGAGTTATTAGGCTGAACTAACTCAATTTCTATTATTTTTTCTTGTGCATTAATAGCGTTACTTTCACTTTTATTACAAGCATGGAATGTAAATACTATAAAAGATAGTATAGAGAAAGAAATAAGGTATTTATGAGTTAAGGATAGTATATTAGTAATCATATGATGACAAAATTTTAAATCAATA
>JAHDHW010000258.1 GCA_020631105.1 Saprospiraceae bacterium
ATAAGTACTTTATTAAAAATATTACTACTTGGAATAAATCTAGGTGTTTTTCATTTAAAAAAATCCAGTAAACTAAATTCATACTCTCTAATGTCCTCCCACCCACATAGTTTCAATATCGTCAGAAGAGGTTTTATCCTGTTCAAAATGAGTGTTTTTCAATAAAATGCCCTGAAAAGGCATAGTTTTCTCTACCAATATCATTCAAAACAACTTGAATGAAAATCAACCGTGATTTACTATTAATGAGAAAACTCAGTTATACTGTTTTTTGCTTTTTTATTTTTGTACAAGCAATATACACGCAACATTCTATTAACGATCTTATCCCGGCAGGAGCGGCGACACATACTTCTCAATCTTCCGGAGATTGGTTTGATCCCGATACCTGGGCGGAAGGTACTGTACCTGGTGATGCAGCTATTGTGAATATTTCTAGTGGCGATACTGTCACCTATGAAGGACAGTCCAGTGCACATATCTTTGCCATCCGGGTTGATGGTGTTTTTCTGTGTCAACAATCTACCTCAACAGATACGACGACTTTGACTTTTGATACCTTCATTGGTACCATGAGCTCAAAGATTCAGTTCCATGCAAAGGAAGGGACGGATGGAAGTATATTAGTTAACATTAAACCATTTGATATTGAAGCACACGAAGCTGGGACTAGCGGCTTTACGCAAACTTGGAACAGCACAGCAAGCAGCCATTTTAGTGACCTGGCCACACATTACCAGGTGACTTATGATATCGGGCCGGATGATCGATTTAAGACTTATGCATTATCTCAATCTGGAACGACTACAGTGACAGAAACTTCTCGTGTGGCAATCAATGATGCGAGTGGAGTACTCGGTCGAACGGACTGGGATTCCACTCAGTTGTCCATTGGATTAGTGACCATGGGGCAACTCGAAATCATTGGGCAGGAAAAATCAACCATGCATATGCTTAGTGCTGACGCGCCTAAAAGTACTAATACTCTTTCGCTGGTCACTGCGCCCGCAGACTGGCAAGTTGGAGATACGATACTCATCACGCTGGGTGGCAATAAGAATGCTACGTCTAACGCCAACGAAACGGCCCGGATCGCTGCGATCTCCGGTACAAACATCACTTTAGATGCTAACCTTAAGAAAAATCACCTGGGTCGTGCTCAGGATAGCTTGCATTGTTATGTCGGAAACCTCAATAGAAATATCATCTTCAAATCAGTAGAAACAGATAGTACGCATCGTGGGCATCTTATGGCGATGCACAATTCAACTAACGTTCAAATCAAAAATGCCGCCTTTATTGATATGGGCCGGACGGATAAGAGTCGCCTCCTGGATGATCGTATCTGGACCAATTGGGTCGAACCCAAAGTGGATAATCCTTATGTCTCTGCTCTGGGCCAGGAATGCTCTCAGTTAGCTGCTCCGCCAGCCGCCGATATCTCAAACCATCGGGGGCGCTATTCTATTCACCTACATCAGCTCGGATCAACCTATGGTAATAATCTGGCCGAAGTTACCGGTAATGTTATTTGGGGAAACCCCGGATGGGGAATCACTCATCACAGTTCCTACGCAGATGTCTCTGAGAATATTATCTATCAAGTGACCGGAGCAGCCTTGGTATCTGAAGCAGGGGATGAAACTGGCTTTTGGGATAATAACCTTATCGTTGAAGTAGAAAAAGGACATACTTTCGATGATTATGAATCCTCTCTTTTTTATGATGACTATCTTTTTAAAGGAATTGGAATGGCCATGAAAGGACGGGCAGTGGTCTGCCGAGGTAATGTCATCGCCGATGCGAATATGGCGATCAGTATTAATAACTTTAATGCTGCTATCAATAGTACGGCTCGGATTGATGCTACGGCTCTGGCAAACCTGCGACCTGGTTTTGTATTCGATCAATTCCCTTTGGCGCATGATACGCTGGCAGCCGAAGGAGAAGGAATTCTTCCCCTTGAGGTTGCGCTCATTCTCGAAAACAACACGGTAATTAATAGTTTATACGGTTTATCTTCTATTGAAAGAGATATGGGCGTCAATCATGAGAGTCGCTCTGTCTTTCATAATCTTAGGATTTGGGGTGCGAATACCGGCGTACGGATAACCTATCAGAATGATTATTCTTTCAGAGATTTATTTATCTCCGGTCGCAATGATAATGGTATTGGTCTTTATATGTGGAAGCATGCGCATAACCATTCTTTTGAAGGCATCAAACTGGTAGATTTAAAGGAAGGTATTACAGCATCTAAGCTGGTTGAGAATTCTAGCTATACGACCAAGAAAACTCGAAATAATGGTTTTACGCCCTGGCTATTCATTGACCTCGAAACAGAAAATGTAACGGATCTTTACGGCATTCATTTAGATGATAATAGCTCTACCACCAGCTATACCGAGCATCCTGATAATGTTATTCACCTGGACTCTTCTCAGCTATCTATGGTTCGTCCGATAACATTCACTCTAAACGAAAGTGCAGATTTGGAGATAGACCTCGGCTTAGTTCCCGCAGATCTTCGTTTTGAAGTAGACGGAGTAGTGACTGATCGGATTGGTGCCTACGAATTCGGAATCGATCAGGCGAGTTCGATGGATAATCTAAGAAATGCTTACGAAACACGCGTATACGAATTCGCTTCAGAGGCGAAGCTCGAAGAATACTTAAATACTAACGGCGTCTACGAAGATCCCGACGATGGTTCACTCTATTTCATCATTTATGAATATGTCCCGGACAGAATCACTTATGAATACAAGGCATTCCCTATCCGTGTTACGATCTTAAATCCTCCGTCAGGTAGTCCTTACAACAGTCCTTTGACAGAACCTACTGCGGACCTTGAGCCTCAAAACGAATTAATCAGTCGTGCTGCTACCGCTACGCAAAGTAGCATCTCCAACTCCGAAGTATACGAATCCACTACGATCTATACGCCAGCTTCACGCGCTATTGATGGCAACAGCAATGCCCGGATCAATGCGAAGTTTTATCAGTTAGGGATGGACACTATCGGCTCATCAGCAATCACCCAAACCGAATTAGAACCCTGGTGGGAAATGGACCTCGGAGAAGAGAAGATAATAGAACATATTGATATCTGGAACACGGTCGACTTGCAAGGAACCGCAAAAGAAACGCCCTCCAATACCTTTGTCAACTTTTATGTTTTGATTGACGATCAGCCTTTTGGGAATATAAGTTTGGCTAATGCTCGCACGGCTGCCAGTTACGAATACTTCAAAGACGATAGCGACACTAGTCGTGTACTTTCCATTGACACCCTCAATCTCAAAGGTCGCTACATTCGAGTTCAGGCAGTCGGTACCACTAAACTTAGCCTGGCTGAAGTCGATGTCATCGGGCGAAGCATTTCTAGCAATGCCGATTGTAATGGAGTCACTGGTGGAACTGCCTATCTGGACGAATGCGATCAATGCGTCGGTGGGGACACGGGGAGCAGTCCATGTTCCTTGGATGCAAATTACGTCTGGGGTGGATCGGCAACCAGTTCTACCCTATCTTCTGCTGTGCTTCCAGTAGAGTTAATTGAATTTACGGGCATTCTAATCAACCAGGAAACCCGCCTGGATTGGAGTACGGCTTTGGAAGAAAAAGTGCTTGGCTTCGAAATAGAACGAAGCAAAAATGGTAGAGATTGGGATTACTTCAGCTATGTTGCCGCAAATAATCAAGCAAGTTCGTATCGAACTTGGGATCGACAACCCTTCAACGGTGCGACCTATTATCGACTAAAGATCATTGATCTGGATGGCACCTATAATCATTCAAAAGTAGTTGCAGTATTCCTGGAAGGCAGCACGAAAGTTTCGCTCTACCCTAACCCAAGTTCCGGCTATGTAAATATTAAACTTGAGGTAGAACATGCAAACGAATCGCAATTAAATGTAGTAGATATATTAGGTAGAAATCTCTATCAACAACAATTGAATCTAAATACACCTGGTACACATTTCATCGAAATGGATTGCTCTAGTTTTATTCCGGGCACTTATTTTTTACAACTGCAAAACGATAAGGGGAAACCCATAGTTTTTCCTTTTGTGATTGCTAAGGATTAATTTATTTATTCGCTGATTCTAACGTTCGCTAAAATGGGGTTCACAACCGGATCAAAGGTTCGATTAATTCAGCTCGGATGGTATAAATTGCTCGGCACAATGTCAGGGTAATCGCGAAGGCTTTTAGTTTTTTGATAAAGCTTGCAAAAGCTATTCACCATCCTTTACACAGCGAAATCCTGTATGATTCAAACCAGTATCTATACTCGAACCCATTCGTCGGGAATTACGATAACCAGAGCAATACTGGTCATTACACAGAAATGATCCTCCACGGATTACCCTTTCCTTTTGGTAAGGCATGCGTGGGTTATAAGATTGATCCGGGCCTTTATTATTGGCTTTTGTAGCTTCCGGCTTTTGATAATAAGCGATGTCCAACCAGTCGGCACACCATTCCCAGACATTACCTGACATATCATAAAGCCCGTAGCCATTCGCTGGAAATGACTTAACCGGAGCCGTAGCAAAGTAGCCATCCTTTTCTTTGTTTTCGTATGGAAATAAGCCCTGCCAGAAGTTGGCTTTAGGCTCACCTTTGTTCACATCTTCATTACCCCAGGGGTAGATCATATTTTCTTTTCCACCACGAGAAGCCCATTCCCATTCCGCTTCCGTCGGTAAACGCTTGCCTGCCCATTCCGCATAAGCAGCTGCATCCTCCCAGGCAATTTGGACCACTGGATGATCCATTCGATCTTTAATATCACTGTCCGGCCCTTCAGGATGTTGCCAACTGGCTCCAATCGTCCATTTCCACCATACAGCAGGATTATGAAGTGAAACGGGCTGATCCGTTTTTTGAAAAACCAATGCGCCAGGTTGCAAAACATCTTCTGGTGGCTTAGGGGTCCCCGGAGGTAAATCTTTCTTCATTTCCTCCCAATCAATAGGTCGCTCGGCAACAGTTTTGTATCCCGTCTCTTCTACAAACGCTTTGAATTGAGCATTAGTCACTTCTGTCTCATCCATCCAAAAACCATTTATCTCCACCTCATGCTTAGGCAATTCATTGGGGTCTGCCTGGTCGTTATCTCCTCCCATGTTTAAGGTTCCGGCAGGAATCTTTACCATACCTTCCATGGTCTGAATGATTTCTTCAGACATACTAGTATCCTGGGTTTCAGATGTACAAGCAGCAATATTTAATACTATAATCCCTAATACGACTAATCGTCCTAGCACACTTATCATATTTTATATTTATAAAACTTAAAATAATTTATTCTTAAAGATAATGAAATGGAATAAAGTTTATCTATTTCCATACTTGAAGCCAATGGGTAGCTACAATTACTTTAGTTTTCCTTATGAAATAAAAAGATTGATTACTAGAGCACTATTAAAATAGATAGGATAAAGTTAATTATAGGGATTTCAGACAAGATATAATAATTGTCAGATTGGGTTTGAGATGCGTTGAATAGAGAAATATTCTTAGTTATAAAATTATC
>JAHDHW010000048.1:133-31602 GCA_020631105.1 Saprospiraceae bacterium
GCTGCAATCCTGATATTCCAAGTTACGCTTTGCTAAACTTGAAATAAAGTCTAAACAACTATTGCTAAACTGGAAACAACTCTGGCAACGTAAGTTGAAAACTTGCTGCAATCCTGATATTCCAAGTTACGCTTTGCTAAACTTGAAATAAAGTCTAAAACATCAAAAGCCCAATCACCTGGTGATTGAGCTTTTGACGAAAAGCAGGAACGGATAGGATTATGATCTTTTATTTAACCTATTCACTGGTTAAGTTGCGAACCATATTGGGAAAATCATCAGTCTCCTGTTAATATCTCGATTTGGTTATGTTTTCATTTTCATGTTGTGTTGTCGTATTCAGGGCTACCAAGAATCAGGAATAGCTTAGAATTTGATCAAAGCACCTTTAGTAATCGGATATTAAGCCTGCTTCGGTTTCCGGGAAAAAGGCAGAGTATCAATTAGATACTCTGCCAGTAGATTTTCTGGTGGTACCATAGAACCTCTTGTTTTGAAAAGGGAAATTAGGATATACATTCTGCAAATATTGCTTAGAATTAAAGTAGTTTTGGAACTAAACTTTTTTTCAAAGTTCTTCTAAGTTCGATAAGTAGTGGTCAAAGCTAAAAACACCACTTGTACATCGAAATAATTACTGGTATAGCAGATTGAGGTAATTATCATTTTTACACTGTAAATAGAAAGGAGCTATCATGTAAGAATGGATATTCTCGATTTGCCGAAGTATAAGTTTTACCCTTTGGTTAAACAATACTACAATTTAATATTATTTTAACATTTTAGCAAATTATAAAATGTTAATTCATATTATACACTAAGTGCAAATTTTAATATCGAATCATAATGTTTACTCAAAATTAAAAAATGAACATTCTTTGTGTTAGTGGTTCTTCCAGAAATGAATCTTCGAATGTAAAGTTGATGCGGGCACTCCCCGCTCTTACACCGCAACATCAGTACGATTATTATACCGGCATTTACCAACTACCGCTTTTTCAAGCGGCCCTTGATCGTGCTCCCTGGCCAAATGCAGTCCTTGAGTGGCGGCGTAAAGTGAAGGATGCAGACGGTTTAATCATTAGCACACCTGAGTATATTCACAACCTTCCGGCAAGTATAAAAAATGCATTAGAATGGCTCACTTCTTCAGGGGAATTGATGCATAAAAAAGTCCTTCCTATCACTTTCACGCCTCATGAACCGAGAGGTGAAAAAGCGATGCAATCCTTAACCTGGAGTTTGCAGGCTTTAGAAGCTCAAATTCTCGGTCAGCTCCCGCTTTATCAAAATGAACTATCTTTTGATTCGCAGGGGTACCTCGCTGAATCGGGAGCATCTGACATGCTGAAGGAAGGACTTAAATTATTCAGTCTATAATTTAATCTACCATGCCTCCACACCCATTTTCTCCTGAAGGTCTTGCCTAAATCGTTGCACCCAGATTTCGGAACCTGCGTTCGCGGTTTTAGCATAGTACTTTGGTGCAGTAATGTTGCCCCCCTCTATTTCTAAGAAATTCAATATCTCTTTGATCGTTTCTTCAAACCGATCAATAAAATCCTCATAAACCAGGGTAAGCGGTGTAATGTTATTCCGCGAATAATAATCTTCAATTGCACACTCTCGCAAGGAGGCTTCACGAAACAAATGATGAATTGCATCAAAGTCATAATGTGTTTCAAAAAATTCCTGATCAAGCGCTTGAGACACTCCCTCTTTCAAATGCCAAACATTATCCTTGATGGCTTTCCACCAGGATACAGCCTGTCGGATTTTATTGCGACGGGTGAGGTAAATGTGTTTGCAATTTGGAAACAGATCTGACCAGAACTCATTCTCGTCAATTGGCCCGGAGATTCCTCTCAGCTCTTTTAATTCCTCTATGATTTTTTGTGTTCGGCCAGTATACATTGAATGCTTCACACTAAAAATTCCATTTGCACTCGTCCCTTGTTCCCAGAGTCTTCTTTTTAAACTTGCATAATCCGCGGCTCCGTGTTTTTGACGAAGGGTTTCTTCTCCGACTAAATTAAATAACTCATGTGGTTTCCCGGCAACTCCGGTGAGCTCTAAGCCTTTACTAAGTACTGAACTTCCATTACGCTGCGAAAACCAAATTCTATATGATTTATGTGGTTCCAAAATATTTAAGTTTAAGAGTCTATAGCACAAGACAATCTCATTACCGAACCATATTGGTTCACTCTTTTCATTGTACTCAGAGATAACACCTCTTAAGTTTAGCATAAAAATTACTGCGCACGAAAAACCATGCTCCCCTGCCTTGTGTATAGATTAGGTTAATGAATACAATCCTTTTTTCAATTAAGGATGTCTTAATTGAAAGAAAAGATCTTTACGATAATTGATTTGACTAAATTGGCTGGACCAATTAGCAAGAAAGAGGTGGATTAAAAAAAATCATTTGAATGAGTTTTACTTGACGCGAAGTGGTTTGCTTAAAACAAACCATTTCGACCTTAGTATATAAAATTATTATTCAATTTTTTCGAAAGCGTTGATATTTCCAAGAGACATATACCGGATTTCTCCTTTCCCATCTTTTTTGAATCCCATAATCCGTTGTCCATCATAACTTTTAAACAGCAAAGGTTCAACTTGATAAAACTTTCTGCCGAATCCTGAAAGTGTCCCATCACTATTTGCACTTAACTCATGTCGACGAAAACCATAGTCATTATCACAAGTGTAACAAGTAGTCATCCATCTATATGTCCCGGCAAAAGCCTGTACATCATTTACTAATCTATCCGGGGCTTCCTGAGCCTGCGGGGCTGATCCAAAGTGCTTTGTGATTAAGTCCGTTACTTCATTTCTCAAACCCGTTCCTTCATGATGATGAGATACTAAAATTCCCATATTTTCAGATGGGATTAAAGTCATCATCGAGCTAAAGCCTAACATATCTCCACCATGGGTAAACGTTTTGAGTCCGTTTCGGTCGCGTTCATAAAATCCATAAGCGAATCCAAAGACTTCAGGATGAACAGAAAGTTGTTGACTTTGCATTGCTTTCGCAAGCTGTTTACTTAATACCTTTCCCCCCTGATAAGTTCCATGATTCAATAAAACCTTTAAATATTTCTCCATATCGCTAAACGTACTATTAATAGAGGATGCAGGAAAAGTATGGTACCATTCCCAAGAAGCAGCAACATTATTTCCATCAGACATTTCATATCCAGATGCCAGGAAGGGCTGATGTTCTATTGGTGGTTCAATACTGGTCATATCCATCCCAAGTGGTGACCAGATATGCTCGTCCATATATTCTTCCAGGGTTTGGCCACTTACATCTTCAACGATTAATCCGGCCAAAGCAATGCCATAAGTTGAATAACTAGAGACTACACCTGACTCCCGCAATCTTACCAGTCGATTATTCAAAAAAGAGTCCAATGCAATCAATTGATTTTTTTGAAACACTCGTCTTCCTCCAAGTTCATCAAAGCCAGCACTATGGGTAATCAGGTGTGCTGGAGTAACCGGAGTTGTAAAAGTATCGGGCACTTTTACCCATTTCAAATATTGATTTACATCTTCATCTAATTTTATCTTCCCCTGATCGGCCAAGGTTAATAAAGCCATAGCAGTAAAAGTCTTTGATATTGATCCTATTCGAAAGATAGAAGAATCTACATCAAAAGGGGCTTGTCTTTCGACATGTGCAAATCCATATCCTTTTTTGTGGAGTACCTTTCCGTCCTTGATCAGTAATACAGCTGCTCCCGGAATTTGATCACTAGCCATTCTTGCACTTACCAGACTATCAATTTGGGTTGAAAGGATAAGCAAATCTACATCCTTAGGAGATTGATTATTTCTTTGTGGAGACAGGCTCGTACAGGCGAATATCAAAAACAAGATTGAGGCAGGATAAGCAAAGAATATTTTCATAGCTTTAGGTTTTGGAAAGTGTCTTATATTCTATAAGACTAAAATTGCAATAGTCCTTAAAAACAAAATCAACCCTAAGACAAAAAATATTTACTCAAAAGTATAAGACTTATGAATGATTTTCCATTCACCCCCAAGTTTTAAAAGCATCATGTAATCTGTATATAATCTATTATTCCCAGGCATTGCGACTTCTACTTTCGCAACTGCTGCATCATTGACGTAGTCAATTGAAATTATTTTTCCGACACGATTTCGTTTTTTCCCATCTTCAAAGATGCTAATATAACTTTGCCCCGAGCGACTTTTCAATTGTCCATTATCCACAGCATATAAATTCAAGGCTGGATGAAAAGCCCGGCGAATACGATCTGCTTCGCCATTGGCAGTGCCTTCGATATAATCCATCAGCGTTTGTGCAATCAAGGCTTCTTCACTTTCATTCTCTACTATTAATTTTATAGCATCATGATTTACACCAAGTTCTTTTAGCATATTAATCCCATGTTGATTTGCAGGATTAAGCTGAACAGATGTTTTATAATTTTCGATCGCTTGCTCTTTATCTCCGGACTTCATATACGCTTCTCCTAAACTATCATAAGCATTTGCAGCTTTAGGATGTGTTGCCACGTTTAGTTTAAACACTTCGATTGCATTACCTATTTCTCCGGCAGACATATACTCATAACCTAGACTGTTCATTTCATTTTCATCAAAGGTATACAAATGCGATGCGGTTTCTTTCAATTCCCAATATTTATTCAAGGCGGCATCTTTACCTTCAGTCTTCAAAGTCTCTTTCAATACTTCGACAATTGAAGTCTTAGGCTCCAAGAGAAATTCCACGGGATCTGCTTCAAGATTAATCCGGATGCTACTGATGTCTCCTTGAGCATTACTTAGAAAATTCAGATTCATAAAGGGCCACATCGCCATCGTAACTTCCTCTGTAAAATGTTCTTGAAAAACATTATACCGAACATGCTCCAAACGGAAAGTTGTAAAAGGGAAATCTGCATAAAGCGTTTCCTCTTCTAGTCTCACTCTGATAGTTCCAAAGCCCGGGTGATCATAAGAACCAACATAAGCATCGAGCGTATGCGTTGGCATTTGTTGTTCATTTAACTTTGTCTTGGTATCCGCAGGTGCAATATTATTAACCTGTACAAAGTTAATTTCGGGTTCAACTGAAGATCGCTGTATACCTAATATCCGTTGCTCCAAGATTTCAGTGAGCAGGTAAGAAAGGTTTGAGCTAGTCTGATTGGCCAACACGACAAAGCCTATTTTTTCTTTCGGGTAAAAAACTACATTAGAGGTATAGCCTGACATACCTCCAGAGTGTTCAACTTTATAATAGCCTTTGTAATTACTATTCATCCAACCGTAACCATAATTTGTAAACTGCGCTACCTCCGGATTGCCATCTTGTAATCCTCCCCACATAATTTGCTGTGGGCTTGTTGCCTGATTAATATAAGAGGGAGATAAGAGTTGCTGACCATTTAGTTGGCCATTGTTCAACCATAGATTTACCCATTTAGCCATATCATTCGCGGTGCTGTAAATATCTCCGGCAGGTGCTCTGGTCGGGATCACCTCTGGTAATACTTTGCTTGGCTGATTGCCTTCAACGGCGTAGCCCAGCGAATAATTATTAGTCTTATAGGTAGCTTTAGCACCAAGGTAAGAATTTTGCATACCTAATGGTTCGAAAATCATTTTTTGAATATTGTCGGCCCAGGTTACTCCAGTTATCCGTGCGCCGATTAAGCCCGCCAACGTATACATATAATTACAATAAAGCCACTTTTCACCAACGCCAGCTTCAGGCTTAAGGTGTGCCAATCTAGGGATAAGATCTTCAGCATTATCAGATTGAAATAATACGCAGGAAGACTCAGATCCCATTCTGGAAAGTCCCGTGCTATGACTTAGGACATCCTTTATTCGAATACGCTGATCCATGGCATTGCTATAAAATTTAAGTTCCGGAATATATTGCGCAGGGCGATCCGACAATTTCAATCGGCCTTCATCTTCTAACTTACCAAGTAAGGCAGCTGTAAAAGATTTAGTGACGGAGCCGATACCGAATACGGTATTTTCATCAACGGGTAATTTTCGTTCTACATCTCGATATCCAAAACCTTTGGTATAGACTGTCGAACCATCATGAACAATAGCAACAGATAATCCGGCAGCATGAAAATCAGTTAATAGTTTTTCGACCTCTGCATCAAAGCCGTGTAGCTGTTCTTCAATCGACACCTGAGCAATAGCCTGTAGATTTGAACATAGGGTTACAAGGAGAATGAATAGCTTTCTCATGAGGTATATTTTAGGGAAATGAATTTTAGTTTTCTTTAGCTTAATTTATAATCATCGGGCTTCATTTAGCGAGAGGTCTTCTTCGTATACATCTTATGGACAATCGTCCACGTGCCTTCAATCTTTAGCAACATGAAGTAATCAATATAAGGACTGGAGCTTTTAGGGTGCGCAATTTCTACTTTAGCCATTGCTGCATTATTTTCGTAATCGACAGATAAGATTTTGCCCGTTTCGCCAGTCGGTTTTCCTTCCTTGGTATCCAGGATATAATCCGTACCACTCCAGATACTCAGTTTACCATCTTTACCAATAGAGTATAAATTCAAATCAGGGTGAAAAGCTTTTTTTAAGCGATTCGGCTGTCCGTTTGTAGATCCTTGAATGTAGTCAATGAGCGTTGCGCGAATCAATTCAGTTTCAGGGTCTGTGGTTGTTTCTGTCTCTGTTTTAGTTTCAGTTTTTGTTGTTGCTTTTAAAGTTTCTACTGGCTCTTCAGCAGCATCCTGTACACAGGAAGTTAGACATAGCATACAAATTAGAGGAAGCATAAATAAAAATTTGAAGGCATTTTCCATGGTTAATATTTTTGTTGTTAGCCAAATAATTGGATCGTTTAAGTGATTTAAAATTTCAATAACAAGATATATTGTATTATGGAGTAATATTGAATAAGTATAAGAATGAGCAGTTTACGTATAAGTATGCCTGAATAGAATGACATTTACGCCGTTCTTATTCGCTAATCCTTAATACTTATACATTTACCCCAGCTTTCTTTGATAATGCTTACCTTTAAATAATGCGAAATTCTACGAGGCATCTAATATTTTGGATTGTAGTTTATATCCTCTGGACCTATATGAAATCGTCCAGCACTCACTATACAACTTATATGGTTGTAAACATTTTGAATGTAGCGATCTATATGGCCGCTTATTACGGTCTAAAGCATATTCAACTTCCAAGATATTTTGATCGCGGCAAGATGATCAAATTTGCTTTAAGTCTCTTATTTTCTGCTGTCATCTTCTATACCATCTGGAGAGTGGCTGGAGAGCTTTGGCTGGATGAATTCAGAGGTGTGCGATATCGACGTTTTATGTCTCCGGTAGATTTTCTTACGCAGACCGTGCAATTTTATTCTCCGGCGATGCTTTTATTAGCCTGGGACTTTTATCAGGAAAGGCAGGTGGAGAAAGAGCGTTTGCGGACCTTAGAAAAAGAAAAAATCACCACTGAGTTAAAATTCCTAAAGGCACAATTAAATCCGCATTTTCTGTTTAACACGCTGAACAATCTATACTCCTATGTAGTCAGTGGCTCTCCAAAGGCAGCAGATATGGTCATGCGTTTATCCGGTACGCTGGATTATGTCTTGTATAAGAGTCAACAAAAGTCTGTTCCTCTAAACGAAGAAATCCTTGCCATAGAAAACTTTATCGCCCTGGAGAAAATACGCTATGGTGATCGGCTTCAGGTAAACTTTAAAAAGGAGGGAAATTTATCGGTACCGGTATCGCCTTTACTTTTACTTTCGATTGTAGAGAATGCTTTTAAGCATGGTGCCAGTGGCGACATTGATAGCCCGAAGATTAAAATTGAAATTAAAGAAAGTAATAACTTCATAGAATGCAAGGTCTGGAATACTAAAAGTAAATATCAGGGCGAGCGCAATGATGATTACAAAGAAGGCATCGGCCTTTCGAATATCAAACGCCAGTTGAATTTACTTTATCAGGATCAGCATCAATTAAAAATTGATGAAAAACCTGATAGTTTTAATGTTGAACTACTTTTAAAATCTTTGTTATGAAAACTATTCGTTGCCTCCTGGTAGATGACGAACCGCCTGCCATTGAACTGCTGCAAACGTACACGAACATGATCGACCAGCTAGAAGTAGTAGGGACGAGTTATAGTGCCGTAAAAGCATTCGATCTGTTGAATTCTGAAAAAGTTGATTTACTTTTTCTGGACATTCAAATGCCGGTACTCAATGGAATTGATTTCATAAAAACCTTAAAGAATCCTCCGGCAATTATTCTTACCACGGCCTATCGTGAATATGCGCTGGATGGTTACGATCTGGATATTATTGATTATTTATTGAAGCCTATTAGTTTTGATCGTTTCTTAAAAGCAATTGATCGCTATAATAGCAGAACACAAACTCAAACTAGTACTACAGAAAATGATTCTACTGTAAGTGAACACATCTTCTTCAACGTTAACCGAACGCATCACAAAGTTATCCTTGATGAGATCCTGTATATCGAAAGCCTGAAGGATTATGTTCGAATACATACTCCTTCAGACAATTTAATGGTAAAAGGAAATTTGGGTTCTATCCTAAAGCTCTTGCCTTCTGATCGCTTTATCAGAATTCACCGATCTTTTGCTGTAGCTCCCACCCATGTCAAAGCTTATAGTCAACACGAGGTAAATATCGCTGGCCAGCAGCTACCCATTGGGGTAAGCTATCGAGAGCACATTAAAGAATACTTTGAGTCTCATCGATAAAACCCACTATTCATCTCTTAATGCTTCTACAGGATTGGCGAAAATAGCTCGTGTAATCTGTACTCCAATGATGATTAAAGCCAGACCAATAATCACGATACTTGCTACCACAAACACCCACCATTCTATATCAATCCGATAAGCAAAATTCTCCAACCACTGTTGCATAAAATACCAGGAAGCAGGAATCGCTATGATAGAAGAGACCAAGGCCAATTTTATAAAATCTATAGATAATAGACCTAACATATTTCCAAGTCGGGCACCAAGTATCTTCCGGATACTTATTTCTTTGGTACGTTCGATCAGGACTAGTGACATTAATCCAAATAAACCAAGCATAGCAATAATCGTAGCGAGCAGAGACGCGCCACTGATCACCTTGCTCCAACGAGATTCCGCTTCGTATTGCTTTTGTAAATCTTCATCCAGGAAATAATATTCAAAGGGTTTATCTGAGCGCAGGGATTGCCAGGTTGTTTTTAATTGCGCCAGAGTTGTCTTTATTTGACTGGGGTCAACTTTAACCAGCATGTGCTCAAAATGATACTCCGGGGACATCGTCAAGTACATGGGTCGGATGTCTGATCTCAGGTGATTAAAATGATAATCCTTGACGACTCCTATAATTTTTTTATTCGTAAAAGCATCCCCAAATGAAGTAGGAAACTGGTAGCCCTCGATTTGGTCAATATTATATTTCTTTGCAAAAGATTCATTAATCACAACTGACTGTTCCTGATCCTCCGCGATTTCATCTGAAAAATTTCGACCATCCAATAATTCTATATCCAGTAATTCTATATATTCCGGATCAACACGATATTCAAAGATAAAAGCATTCGTACCATCTTCTTCCTGAATAAACTGAACACGATTACCACGATTAAAGGAATTGGAAACTCCGGCTATTTCTTTTACACCTTCGTTAGTTTTTAAACTATTACGGAACTGCTTAACGAACCGGCCGGTATCAAATTTATCAAAATAATTTACCTGTGTTGGAATCACCATTACTTCTTCTTGATTAAACCCCAAATTGGTTTCACTAATAAACTGTTGTTGTTGCTGCATTACAGTCATACAAATCACTAAACCAATAGAAAGCGCGAATTGGATAATTAGACTAGATTTAGTAATCCAGTTATTCCCACCTACTTTTAGATGGGGTTTAAAAGTACTATTAGCGCTTAATCTGGAAAGTAAAAATGCCGGGTAACTTCCTGCCAGCAAGCCCGTACCAACAGCGATAGTTAATAATACTAATAATACGTCAGGCTCCGTCCATTGAAATTCCAGGGGATACGAAAACAAACTTTGGGCAAAAGGAAGCACATTGACAATTAATCCAATTGCAATACCTAAGGCAACTAAGGCAAGCACCACTGACTCTGATAAGAACTGAGTCATTAACTGACCAGGTCGTGCGCCTAAGACTTGTCGCACTCCAACTTCCTTGAATCGTCTGGAGCTTTGCGCATTAGCCAGATTCATAAAATTAAGGCATGCAACTAGCAATATTAAGATAGAGATAATCGAGAGTATTCTGACATATCTTGCTTCGCCGGGTTGTGCCAAGCCATTAATCCTCATAGGATTATTTAAATGATAATCATTCAATGCAACTAGTTGAAATTTATACTTATCATCTTCTGACTCTATCATTTTATCCTGAACAAAGAGTGGAAGCTTTTCGGTAAATGAGGGAATATCCGCTAGCTCCCGAAATCTAAAAAAAGTACCTAAGGGAAAATTACCCCAATTGCTTTCCAGGTTTGTCTTATCCATCGGATATGCCGAAGTAATCGGTAATACAAAGTCAAATTGTATGCTTGAATTAGTAGGAGGGTTTTTAGCCACTCCGCTTATCGTGAAAAGCTGCTCCTTATTTTTATAAATCAAGGATAAAGTTTCACCAACGGGGTCTTTTCGACCAAAGTATTTGATAGCTGATTTTTCGTTGAGTACAATTGCATTAGGCTCTACTAAAACAGTTTCCTTAATCCCACTTATTAATGGGAAGGTAAAAAATTCGAAAAACTCCTTATCCGCAAAAAGGACGTTTTCAGCATATACTTCTGTGCCCGATTTAATGTACAAACCAGCCTTTTCTAGTCTAACCGCTTCCGTTACTTCCGGAAATTCTTCCACCAATGCCGCGGCCAAAGGTCCGGGAGTACCAGAGACATTTAATCGTTCATTTATATTTACATAAAAACTATGAATCTTCTCTGATTCTTCGTGAAAACGGTTGAAAGAATTTTCATGTTGAATAAACACATATGCGATACAAGCGCATGCTATACCTAATGTAAGCCCTGCAATATTAATCACAGATGTTAACCTCCGACTTTTAAAGGCTCGTAATCCTAGTTTTAAATAATTTAGTATCATAGCTCTATATTTTTCTAAGCGCGTGTAATTGTTTTATTCTGACTTTAGGCTATTAGAAGGATTCGCAATCGCGGCACGTAAACTCTGAAAACTAATCGTTAGTATTGCCACTGCAATTGCAATAAGTCCGGCAATCAAAAACACCCACCAGGGGACATCAATCCGATAAGCAAAATCATCCAACCATTGATTCAAGACAAAGTACGCTAATGGTGCTGCAATAAAGATGGATACGAGTACCAGCTTCAGAAAATCCTTGGACAATAATACCATAATCCCCAGGATGCTTGCGCCCAGCACTTTTCGAATACCAATTTCCTTGGTTCTCAAAAAAGTAGTGTAAGAAGCCAAGCCAAATAAGCCAAGGCAAGCGATCAAGATAGTTAATAATGTAAAGAATGAAAGAATGTTACCAAAGCGGACATCCGCTTCGTAAAGACGTTGGAATCGTTCATCGGCGAAATTATAAAGGAAAGTATTTCCCGGAAAAAAATCAGCGTACGTCGTTTTAATTTTAGTGACTAGAGGCTCCAGATCACTAGTACTAATTTTTATAGAGACCTGATTATAGGTACCAAAATAAGGCATCAATATAATCGGTTCGATGGCATGATGTAGTGACCGTTGATGATAGTCCTTAACTACGCCGACAATTTCCCAGTTTCTTTCATAAATATTTAGCGAACTTCCGACTGCGTCTTCATAATTCGTAAAGCCAACCATTTTAGCAGCTTTTTCATTAAGTACAATTTTATTTACTTGGTTACCATCTAAATTATGATCCTCAAATCGAAAGAACCGCCCCGCCAGGTTTTCAAGCCCGTAAGTTTCAGCAAAGTGAAAATCAGCAGCCATTACGTTACTCGTAAAAGAAGGACCTTCCGGGCCTACCCCTACCCTTCGAATATTAAATGTCCGTCCCATTCGATCTCCCGGAGATCGATTGGAAGTCGTTGCGCTTTCTATACCTGGGATATTAACCAGTGTTGATTTAAAAGTATTTAGTTTGTCAAAGAATGAACTATCCGCAGTAGTCATCTCCGGAGAATTTACAATCATCACCTGATCAATATTAATCCCCAGGTCTTGCTTATGCATATAGTTTATTTGACGAGCGACTAACCAGGCTCCAATAATCAAACCTATGGA
The DNA here is from genome assembly GCA_020631105.1 of Saprospiraceae bacterium. Lineage (GTDB taxonomy): Bacteria > Bacteroidota > Bacteroidia > Chitinophagales > Saprospiraceae > JAHDHW01. The sequence goes on from JAHDHW010000048.1 coordinate 12,455, forward strand.
GATAGCAAACTGAAAGACGACTAAGCCTTTGCGCAAGTTGGCACCGCCAACGTTTTTGGCGAAAACACCTTTGAGTACACTCACCATGCTGGCAGATGATAAAAGGAATGCGGGATAAGCACCAGAAACAATTACCCCCCCAATGATCAGCGTCAGTAAACCAAAGAATAAATAGCTATTAAAATAAGCGCCTTCGAAGAGACTTAAGGTATCCGGGTTTAATCCAAAAACCGATGCAAACAAAGGAATCGTAATCTCTACAATCCCTAAAGCTAAAACCAAACTTACCAGGTTAATCATCAATGCTTCCGAAAAAAACTGCATCATCAATTGACTCCGATTGGCCCCGACTACTTTTCGAACGCCTACTTCTTTGGATCGTTCAATCGCACGGACGGAACTCAAATTCACATAATTTATCCAGGCTATAAACAGGATAAAGAATGCAATAATCAATAAGGACCAGACCGCACGGCCATTGGCAGTTTGAGCGATCTCATACTCCAGATCCTGAGAGTTCAAATGGATGTCAGACATTGCCTGCAAAGTAAATTTTTCATTACTCCCTGATACTTCCGCTCCTCTGAAATGACGATCACTAAAGTCCGCAAATTTCGCTTCCAATGCCGCAACATCCGTCCCGGGCTCCAACTCCAGATAATGATAAAAATCAGACCAGGTCCAACTATTATCGGCAGCTTCGCCAGCATATTTTATAAAAGAAGAATAGCTCAACAATAAACCAAAATCCAAATTAGAGTTTGCAGGAATTTCCGCAAGGACACCAACTACTTTAAAGGGATCGGTATAGCGATCAATTATTAAAGTTTCTCCTATGATTGCATTATAATCATCTTTCGCAGCCGGAAAATATCGATCTGCAATTGGCTTTGGCAAAACGATTTCATTAGGCGCATCCAATAAGCTCATCCGGTCGCCCGCCAATAATTCAAAATCAAATACTTCAAAGAAATGTTCATCCACCCAAAATCCAGGTTCCACCGGACTGACCTGTTCTCCTTTTGTAATCATTATATCCGTACTATACGTCATGCGGGTAGCATTTCTAATTTCCGGAAATTCTTCCTTCATGGTCGGACTGATCGTCGGATAAGTAATTGGTCCTTTTTGAACAGTATTTCCATTTTGCATCCGTTCGTTAATGACCCGATAAATCAGATCTTGCTTGCTATGAAAATTATCAAAGCTTAACTCAAAACTTACATACTGCAATAATAAGATACAAGTCGCCATGCCGATGGTTAATCCACTAATCAGGATAAGCGACTGGCTCTTATGCTTTAATAATCGTCGGAGAGAAATTTTTAAATTGTTCAAAAGCATGAGGATATGGTTTTATATTTCCACTCAAAAAAGGGGTTCAAAATACTATTCATCTTTAAGACTATTAACCGGGTTAATTACCGCAGCTTTCAGGCTTTGAAAACCTAAGGGAACAAGCGCTACAATCATTGCAATCACAGCAGTGAGCAAAAATATCCACCACTGTATATCTACCCGATATGCAAAATTATTCAACCAATCATCTAATAAATACCAGGAGATCGGAGCAGCAATAATTAAGGCGATCATCACCATTTTCAAAAAGTCGAAAGAGAGCAACTTAATAATACTAAATACATTCGCACCTAATATTTTCCGGATACCAATTTCTTTTCTTCTGTTGACTGCAGCTAATGCTGCCAGGCCCAATAGACCAAGACAAGCCAAAAATATTGATATGCCTCCAGCCCAGGCCACTACCTTACTAAAACGTTTTTCAGCCTGGTAGAAACGATTAACATCTTCATCCAAAAAACTATATTCAAGTGGAAAATCAGGAACTACCGCTTTCCAACCTTTTTCAATCGCAGCAATGGCTTCCTGCGGATCACCAGCCTCAATTCTTACAAAGTATTTAAACGGCAGGTAGTCTGCGTACTGATGAAACATTTGAGGTTTGACTTGTTCTCGAAAGGAGCGAAAATTAAAATCCTTTACCACTCCAATCACACTGGGATCTACTTCATCGCTTTCTGTTCCAAAGTATCCTGTCAAAGCTTGGCCTATGGCTTCCTCTTTGGTCCATCCAAAATCCTTAGCCATACTTTCATTGATAATGACGGATCGGTTTAATCCATCCTGTCGCTGGGGATCGAAGTTTCTGCCGGCCAGCAATTCGAAACCCATCACATCTAAATAATCATGATCAATGTAATATTCGTAGACTTGTTTGTTTTCACCATTATAATCAAAGCCTGCACGACTCCATCCCGTTCCGGCTCCCAGCCCCATATCTGAAGCGGCCACTCCCATTATCTGAGGCGCGCTTTCCAGCGAATACTTAAAACGTTGATACAAAAGGGAGTCCGCCGTAGCCTCGGCATCCACAACCACAATCTGTTCTTTTTTAAATCCTGGATTCTGTGTATACATGAAATCCAATTGACTTAGAATAACCAGAGTTCCAATTACCAATCCCAGGGAAAGCGTAAACTGAGTGGTTACCAAACTTTTAGTAAACCAGTTTGAACCGCCAACCTTAACCTTATTTTTAAGTACATCTACCGGGCGAAAATTGGAGAGCATCAAAGCCGGATAGCATCCTGCAAACAGACCAGTCAGCAAAGTAAGCAAAGCAATTAACCACGGAAATTCCGGAAACTGCTCAAAGGAAAAAACTAGCTCCCGGCCTGATAAGGCATTAAAATAAGGTAGGCAAAAATGAGCCAGGCCCAATCCTATGAAAACAGATAAAATACTTAGTAATAAAGACTCCGCTAAAAACTGGGCAGCTAATTGGCCTCTACTTGACCCAACTACTTTTCGAACACCAACTTCCCGTGCTCGACGAGCAGATCGTCCAATGGATAAGGTGGTAAAATTAATTATAGCAATCAATAACACCCCTGCTGCAATACCTAACAATATCCATATACTTCTAGATTTAACCGTTGGAATATCTCCACCATAAACTCCGGTATTGGTATGCATTTCAGCAAGTGATTGCAACTTGTAGGTCACGGGCGCACCAACACCTGCCCAATTACCTGAAGCACGTAAATCAGCTTCTTGTCCAGGGTAATATTTTTCTCTAAAGGTTAACAATGCCTCTTCATTCTCTGCAAGTCCGCTCCCCTCTCGTAGCTTCACAAATACGGAAAGAAAAGAACTCCCCCAGTTATCAGCTCGTCTTCTACCATTTTCAGTTCCGGCGAAATAATCAAAGCTTCCCATGATCTGGAATTGCTTTGATGAATTGGTCGGAATATTTTCAGCCACAGCCGCAACAGTGAAAGGTTCGAAAGTATCTCCAAATCGAATTTCCAATTGCTTACCTACCGGGTTACTTTCTTTAAACAGGTGTAATGCTATTTTCTCTGTGATGACTACGTTTCTTGGATCGGCTAACGCGTTATCAGGATCACCATATTTCAACGGAAAAGTAAACACACCAAATACACTGGCATCAACATGACAAACTTCCAATTGAGTCATTGTTCCATTTACCCGAACATAGTTTTCTTCCCAGGCTTCTTTCCAACGAACAACTTCTTCTACATCCGGAAAATCAGCTTTCATTGCGGTGCCTAAAGGCATTGGCAAATGCGGATCTCCCTCTTCTCCTTCTCCATCCAGATCAGCCGTCCATCGATACATCCGGTAGATTCGATCACCGTCCTTATGAAACTGATCAAAACTGAACTCATGCACCGCATACAATAGAAATAAACTAAAACAAGCAAGTCCAATACTCAGACCTAAAATATTTATCGCGGATAATCCTTTTTGTTTTAGCAAGTTTCTAATCGCGATTTTAAAATAATTCTTTAGCATAATCAGGGTTTTTTAAGGTGCTTATCCCAGGGGATACCATATATTATTCAACGCCCGTACCAATATTTCAAAACACTGAATATCAATTCATTATATAAAAAATAAAAGCTCTATAATAAATAAGTGTCCGATTTTGAACAATCAGATGTACGGAAATGAACGAGTGTCAATTGAAATAGGAAGTGGTAACAATAAAAAAGCGGTAAACTCAAAGAATAATCGGTGCATCTAGTCTCCTCTCCCAAATAAAATAAATGTCCAATTTATTCGGGCGATCGGGCCTTACTTCAGTCTGCGAATCAGTTGGGGAATTACTTTATAACAGTAGTTCAGTCTGCTTAAAGCAAGGTTCATCTATTAAATTGCTGAAAGTGCTTTTAATATTCTAGATTCATTTCATCAAAAATAAATCGGGATTATTATGATTAAAAATTACTTCACCATCGCCTTCCGCAACTTCAAGCGCCAACCCGGATATACCTTTCTCAACATTTTTGGTCTTACGATTGGCATTGCTGCTACCTTATTCATTCTATTATATATCACGGAAGAGTCTCGCTTTGATACGCATCATGAAAAAGCGGATCGCATTTATCGAATATCTTCAGACATTACAGAACCTGATGATCATTTTCGGTGGTCCAGTACGCAGATTCCATTGGCTGCAACACTCAAGCAGGATTATCCAGAGGTAGAAGAATTCGTTCGTTTTGTTGACAATGGTCGTACGAGATTAGAATATAAAAATCGATTTTACTTTGAGGAAAAAGTGTTTCTCGCAGATTCAACCGTCTGTGATATTTTCACTTACAACTTTGTCAAAGGAAATCCCGAGACTGCTCTAAAAGAGCCTAACTCTATAGCGATTAATGAGTCCGTAAGTAATCGGATATTTGGTAATAATAACCCAATGGGTGAGACCTTAAAAACACCAAGTGGTCGAGAGTATAAAGTAACGGGAGTGTATGAAGACATGCCATTGCATTCCCACTTAATTGCTAATGCGATCATTAGTGCAAACTCCAACCCGGGCTTTATGAATCCTACTCCGGGCAGTTGGGGAGGCTTCAATTTATATACTTATGTGTTACTAAAAGAAGGTGCTAACGCTGCTGCATTTGCAGAAAAATTACCACAGGTTATTGAAAAACATGTAGCACCTATCTTTGAACGATTCGACATTAAAATTAAATATGAACTAGTACCATTGACCAGTATTCATCTCACTTCAGATTTTGAAGGAGAGCCGGAACCTGTTGGTCAAATTGGTTTTCTATACATCTTTGCAATTGTTGCCTTCTTCATTTTACTAATTGCTTGTATTAATTACATGAATCTATCCACTGCCAGAGCAACGAAAAGGTCGATGGAAGTTGGAATACGAAAAGTATTAGGTTCAGAACGGCGACAATTAATCGGGCAGTTTCTTGCAGAATCTGTTCTATTTACTTTATTCGCAATTGTCCTGAGTTATTTATTGGTTTTGTTTCTTTTACCAGCTTTCAATCAGGCATTTGATCTAAGCCTTAGTAGAAGTTTATTATGGTCCAAGCAAGTACTCTTCGGATTATTAGGGATTGGATTATTAACCGGAGTACTGGGAGGAAGCTATCCTGCCTTTTATTTATCCTCCTTCGAACCCATCAAAGTTTTAAAAGGAAGTCTTGCCAAAGGAACGGGTAATCCCAAGTTCAGAAAAATACTCGTCAGTGTACAATTTGCGATTACAATTTTTATGATCATCGGAACCGGGATCATTTTTGACCAGATGAATTATCTCCGCAACAAAGACTTAGGATTTGACAAGGAGCATGTGCTTACCTTCAATCTACAGGGAAGGCAATCGCGTGATAAATATCCGGTCATACAATCAAAGTTATTACAACATCCAAAGATCACTTCCGTAGGTACGTCAACCACTTCACCTGGTGACGGCTTTGGTAAAAACCTTATGAATGCAGAAAAAGAAGACGGCGGTATGGAACAATACGGAGTGGATCTTTACGGCGTTGATTACGATTTCTTTCCAACTATGGGTATTGAAATCGTAGCGGGACGAAATTATAGTCGTGATTACGGAACAGATACTACTAGTGCCGTCATGGTAAATGAATCGATGGTAAAACGATTTGGCTGGACGGACCCTATCGGCAAAAAATTTCAATTCGGAACTAATGATACGCTTCCTATGCAAACCGTAATTGGTGTAGTGAAAGATTTTCATCAGAGTTCTTTGTATGAGCCCATTTCTCCTTTATTGTTTTACCTTGGACAAAACAGTCCTAACGTCCATGTCCGTATCAATCCTACGAATCCAAATGATCTTGCGCAGACCATTAACGTTATCGAACGGGAATGGAGCAGTGTATTTCCCAATACACCGTTTGAATATGATTTCGTGGATTCTTCCTTTATGGAGCTATATCAGTCTGATCAAATCAGAGCTAATATTTTCACGCTATTTAGCATTTTGATGGTATTGATCGCCTGCCTTGGCCTTTTGGGATTGGCTGCATTTTCGGCAGAACAGCGTACCAAAGAAATTGGTATACGCAAAGTGATGGGCGCCCGAACAACAGATATTATTTACTTGCTAACCCGGGACTTTGTATTTCTTGTAAGTTTAGCAAGCATTCCTGCGTTTATTGTTGCCTGGTATTTTATGAATAAATGGTTAGATACATTCGCTTATCATACCAATATGAATTATCTGCTTTATTTAATCGCTTTTATAGCCGTAGCCATTATCACCATCTTAACGACAGGTTATCATGCGCTACAAGTCGCTAATTCAAATCCGATTAATGCACTTAAGCAAGAATAGGCTATTATAATAAAGCGAGATATATGAGTCAATGGCTTTTATTAGAAAGAATAGCTTGGGTACTTATTAATTTTCCAGAAGTTTAAATTCAGGCCAAAGGGCATAGCCCTTCGAGCCTGACAATCAAAAGATGTAATCTTCAATAAAACATATATGACACTTCTTTAAATTTTCTAGTTAATCATTTCGAAGGCTATCTATGGGATTTGCCATCGCCGCTTTTATACTCTGGAAACTGATCGTCAAAAAAGCCAATACTAAAACTGTAAGTCCCGCGAAAATGAATTGCCAAATACTTACATCGATATTATAGGCGAAGTTATTCAGCCAACTTTGCATAAGGTAAGCCGCAAGAGGTGACGCAATAAGTATGGCAATTACAACAAGTAGAATAAAATCTTTCGAAAGCAGGAAAACGATATTGCTAATCGGAGCGCCTAAAACTTTACGGACACTTATTTCTTTTTCTCTTCTTTCTGCAGTAAATGCAGCCAATGCAAATAAACCTAAGCAAGAAATTAGAATAGCAAGCCCTGCAAAATATCGGGATAGCACTGCAACACGTTTTTCGGAAGCATAAAGCTTCTGGTAATCTTCATCAATAAAATTAAACTCAAATGCAATTCCGGGATTAAACTGGCCATAAAGTTTTTCAACACTAGCTAAGGTTTCTGCTTCGGTATTTTTTTGAATACGTGCATAAATTTTCTCCCCATAGCTCCCACCTTTGATTACACAAGGTTTTACTGGGTTATACATAGATTCATAATGAAAATCTTTTACCACTCCGATAATTTCAATTTCGGAGCGCCGATGTTGAAGTACCTCGCCTACCGGATTATCAAATCCAAATAGTTTTGCCGCTGCTTCATTAACAATCGCTTTATCCCGTTCAAAAGGAACATCTTTTCTAAAATCTCTACCACTGATAAGCTGCATTCCTAAGGTATTAATCATATCATTCCCCACGATCATAACACCAATCCGGGTAGGGTTTTCAGGGTTTTCATTTCCTTTCCAGCGAATCGTAGTCGTATAACCATGCCCCCCTGTAAGATCACCATCTAGCGTTGAGGCATTCATCACTCCGGGAATATTTCGCAAGGCATTTAAAAATGTGATCGTACTATCCGCAATTTCACCATCTTTTTGAATGACAAGTACATTATCTCTGTCGTAACCTAAATTTTGCGAATGGACAAATTCTAATTGTTTGTAGATAACAGTTACTGCAACAATTAATAAAATCGATAAAGCAAACTGAAACACAACCAACCCTTTTCGTACAAAAAGTGCCCCGATAGATTTTGACATTTTATCCTTCATCGCATTAATTGGTCTAAAACCTGAAAGGTAAAATGCAGGGTAACTACCAGCCACGAAAGCAGTAAATAGGGAAATACCCAAAACGGCAATTATTAACTCTACATTAAACTGAAGTGATAATTGTTTTCCGGTTATTTCATTGAAAGGTTCTAAACCAATTAGAATTAAAAACATGGCAAAAAACAAAGCAATGCTTACAATTATGGTAGATTCAAAAAGGTATTGGCTAATTAAAGATCGCCGGGAAGCACCAATGGATTTTTTGACGCCTATTTCTTTTGCTCGTCGGGAAGATCGGGCAGTAGATAGATTCATAAAGTTAATACAAGCAATGACCAATACAAATAGCGCAATCAAACAGAATAACTTTATATACTGTATTCGTCCTCCAGATTGGACTCCGTTTTCATAATTATTAAACAGATACTGATCCGTATATTTCCTGGCGAATAAGGTGCTTTCGGTTGATTCTTGTTTGGTCGCTAAATAATTTTCAATCTTTGCATTAAACTGATCAAAGTCTGCTCCTTCTTTCAGTAACACATAGGTATAGGGATCACTATTATACCACTGTAAAATATCCGGATTATTAGCAACAAAAAGATCATAAGAAAAAAGAACATCAAATTGTAGAGAGGAATGCTTTGAAGGTTTTTCAAAAACACCAGTAATCTGATAATCCCCACTAACATTTTCCCAGTTGCGTTCCCATTGGATTGTTTCTCCTACAAGTCCCTGAGTTGTACCGAAAAGTTTTATTGCCAGCTCATCAGATATAGCAATCGAGTTCAAATTATTCAACACCTTAGTCTTTCGACCTTCTATCAATCGAAATGAAAATAATTCAAAAAAAGAATGACCAACAAAGTACTCTTTTGCTTTGTATTTAGTGTCTTCAATTGATATAACCCCTGTATTCTCCAAGCCTACGACTTGGGTCGACGCTTCTACTTCAGGAATATCTTCCAAAAGTGATTTTGCTAAAATTCCGGGCGTCCATTCCCAGGTAAGTATATCATCCTTATTTTTATTTAAGTTTTGCATGACTTGCAAAAGTCGGTCACCATGCTGATGAAATTTATCATGTCGTAATTCATCACTTACCCACATATAGATCAGGATCACACAGGCCATCCCTGTAGATAATCCAAGAATATTTATTAAGAATGAATTTCTGTTCTTTTTAAAATTCCGAATAGTAATTAGCAAATTATGACGAAACATAACTGACGATTTTAATTTTTGAATAATACTCCTTGATTACTCTGACCGAAGGTTTTTACTTGGTTGAGCTGTAGCAGCCTTAATACTTTGAGCACTGACGGAGAGTAAAGCAATAACTACGGTTAACAAACCTGCTAATAAAAAGACCCACCATTGAATCGAAATGCGATAAGCAAAACTTTCCAGCCATTCATTCAAGGCAAACCAACACAATGGGACAGCAATTAGAAATGCAATTAAAATCAGTCTAAGATAATCTTTAGTTAACAGGGTCATAATACTCAACACTGATGCACCAAGCACTTTCCGTATACTTATTTCTTTGGATTTTTGACGAGCAGTAAATGTGATTAAACCCAACACTCCTAGACAGGAAATCAGTATAGCAATGACACCTAAAACAGAATTCAATTTTGCAATAAACTGCTCAGATTGATACAGTTTCTGATACTCATGATCTGCAAATGTTATACTAAAAGGAATATTGGAATTTAGCTTTGCGTGTAATTTTTTCAGCCCTTCGATAACATTTTTGGTTTGTCCTTTTTCAGTCTTTATTAATACCGTCCCAAAGTCTAATCCTTCTTTAATATCTAATATCAAAGGAGATATGGCAGTATGAGCAGAGGTAAACTGATAATCTTCTATCACTCCTACAATTTGACCTCTTTTCCCCCAGATTGATAATTCTTTACCAATGGGATTATCAGCGTCAATAATATTAGCAGCAGTTTCATTTACGATAAAATTATTGACATCATTTGAATAGCTCTTTGAAAAGTCTCTTCCCTTTAGTATGCTCAAATCCATCAAGCCAACAAAATCATACCCTACAGATGCAGGCGTAAAAGGAATAACAGAATTCGGATCTTTTCCCTCCCAAAAGACAACAGGCTTTTTAAAATTCATAGCGTGCGGTGGCTGTGCAATTCGATCAATTGCTTTTACGCCATTTATCCTTAATGCCTCTTGCTTGTATACCAGATAATCTTGCACTAAGCTCCCTTCAATCTTTTGATAGAGTAAATTCTCCCGATCAAAGCCAAGATCTTTTGAAAACAAATAATCCAGTTGGCCAGCGACAATAAAAAAACTTGCAATAAAAAAAATTGAAATGGCAAATTGAAAAACCACAAGCGCCCGACGAACACCGATACTCCCCTTTTTCTTGGGAATACCTTTAATAAACTGAGGCATTTTAAACGCGGATAAAATCATCGCAGGATAAATACCCGCGACCAATCCAATCCCCAAAAGAAGTCCGAGGTAAAACAACCAAAATTTGATTGCTCCATAAGGCAGGAATAAAGTCTTATCAACAAAAGCATTAAACAGCGGTAATAATATCTCTAAAAAAGCAATGGATATCAATCCAGCTACTAAACTATAGAATAAAGCTTCCAACAAGAATTGTCTCATCAAAGTACCCCGACCCGCTCCTACTACTTTCCGAATACTCACCTCTTTAACTCTTTTTATCGAACGAGCAGTTGCTAAATTGACAAAATTGATACAAGCAACCAAAAGAATAAATAAAGCTAGCCAGGTTAGAGTCCTGACATATTTTATCCTGCTGGGTGCAGGGTGCCCCGCTTCAAAATTTGAATAGAGATATGTATCTCCGAAAGGTTGTAAACCGAGTGCTAACTTGTACGTTTCATCCTGATCTATATAATCATTAAGAAAATATTGAATCTTTTCTTCTAAAGCATCCACATTAGTTCCTGGTTCTACCTGAATATAGGTAAGGACACCATAATACGTCCAGTCTGTAACCACGGTATTCGTTTGAAGCCAATCTTCAATAAGGGTTATATAATCAAATTGATCTTCAGATAAAGGGGATACATTTTCAAAGACAGCTGTAACAACTAGATCTGTCTGGTTTTCATAATTAATCGTATTACCAACAACGTTTTCGGCCCTACCAAAAAGAATTTCTGCCATTTTTCTTGAGATGGCGATACTTCCTGGTTTCGCTAAAGCATGATCTTTACTTCCTTCGATTAAAGGGTAGCTAAACATTTTAAAAAAATCCGGATCAGCTCGATTGCCACTAAACTTTTCGATCTGGGATCCAACTCTAAATGATTCTTTATTATCTGTTTGATTGCTTACACTTAAATATCTTGCGAAGCTTGAAGCATGTTTAATTTCAGGAACATTTTCTTTTAAAGTTCTGGCTAACAATAAGGGTTGTTCATAGTTTGCAGAAACTTCGTTATTTGTAACCAACTGCTTATACACCGTATAGAGCTGATCATTATTAGCATGAAACCGGTTAACCTTTAACTCTTCATCAATCCACAAATAAATCAATGTCCCACATGTAATCCCTATACTAAGACCAATAATGATAATTAAAGAATAGTTAGTATTACGGATAAAATTTCTTAAAAGGAATTTGATATTATGTTTTAGCATGATCAATTTCTTAATAGGTTAAAGAAATTATTTTTAGGCTTGACAGTAATATACCCTACACTCAATAAGCAGCACTCCGAGTATACTCAAGAGCATTAGTGAGCTCCATCACATCATTTATAGCTATTACTTACTCCGTCCTTAAACTTTCCGAAGGGCTACTCAAAGCCGCCCGGATACTTTGTATACTTACGGTCAGAAGCGCAATAGCAATAGTCATTATCCCTGCCAGGATAAATATCCACCACTCTATCGAAATGTGGTACACAAAATTTTGTAGCCACTGATCCATCAGATACCAGGCAATTGGTATTGCCAGAAACAAAGCCAACAGGATAAGCTTTAAAAAATCCTTAGAGATCAAGCCTACAATACTAAACGTACTGGCTCCCAATACTTTTCGGATACCAATCTCTTTCGTTCTTTGCAATACCTGGTGAGAGACTAATCCAAAAAGCCCCATACATGCAATCAGTAATGCGATCATCGTAAAGAAGCTGAATATCTGCCCAAAGCGCGTTTCAGATTCATACATTTTTTGATAAGTATCATCAAGGTACTGTGCTTCAAGAGGAAGCTTTGGAAACAAACTTTTCATGGTACTTTGAATATGTTCTCTCGCTGCACTTGCATGTTCAACATCTACTTTCGCGATTACATTTGCAAAGCGATAATACCCCTGCCCATAGATAAGGCCCAGAAACTGAGGTTGAATTTCAAGATCTAATGGTTGAAAGTGAAAGTCTTTGACAACACCGACTACTTTACCCCCTCGAAATGATTTCCCAATGGGCTCCTCCCAGCCAATTGCTTTGACCGCTGCTTCATTAATAACATAAGCATCCGTTGAATCCGTAGCATGCTCCGGAGAAAAGAATCGCCCTTTGACTAAATCAATTTCGAAGAGATCAAGAAAATCATAGTCTACAAAATTTCGGTAAATCCCCAGGTTTCGTTTTCCTTCATTTCCTTCCCAGTCATCAATAATCCCCTGATTATAAGTATTCAATGGTAAGTTGACGGCGAGCGAAACCTTTCTTATATCTGGTGAATTCAACAATTCCTGCTTTACAGTAGAAAAACGGTTAAATACATCATCATCATTAAAGGTTACATAGATCACCTGCTCGCGATTATATCCTAATTTTTTATTTTGAATATAACCGAGTTGTTGATAAATACAGATAGTACTAATTGCCAAAACAACCGCAGCTGTAAATTGCCCAACAACTAATGCATTACGAAGACTCATCCCTTGCTTAAAGCGATTGAAAAAGCTTCCTTGAAAAGCTTTGACCGGAGAAATAGCAGATACAAAAACCGCCGGATACAAACCTGATAAACCACCAACCAATAAGGCTAAGGCAAACATCCCAACCAGTAGCCCCCCATTCCCTATAAGACTAAAAGGAATATTCCGATCGAACCATTCATTAAACACTGGTAGTACTTGTAATACTACAATTAAAGCTAATACAAAGCTGACCAAAGTCAGGATAAATGACTCTCCTAAAAACTGCGTAATGATTTGTTTACGATACGCCCCCAATACTTTTCGAATACCAACTTCTTTAGAACGATTCGCTGAACGAGCCGTCGCAAGATTCATATAGTTAATTGAGGCTAATAATAAAATAATAAATCCAACTGCTCCAAACAGATAAATATACCGCAGATCAGAAGTAGCTCCATTCTGAAAATTAGATTTTGAACTCAAATAAATACCTTCTAATGGCTGCAAAAAATATCGTGGACGAAAGGAAAAACTACTATAAGCAGGTTCAGTATATTTCTCAAAAGCGAGCATTTTATCCTCAACTGCTTTATGACTTGCACCTGGCTTGAGCAATACATAGGCTTTGTAATTGTTGCTGACCCAAGTACCGGTTGAAGTAAGATCATGTTCAAAATACCCTAAATTATGTAGCGAAGAAATATAGCTATAAGTAAAATGTTGATGATTCGAAGGATCAGGAATAATTCCTCGCACGACTACATCCTTTTGATTATTATATGCTAATGTTTTCCCAACTGGATTCTCTTCTCCAAATATTTTCTCAGCTAAAGAAACAGTTAAAAGAATAGAATTAGGCTCATTCAAAATTTCACCGCCTTCTCCTGCAAGTACCTGAATATCAAAAACGTCAAATACATATTGGTCCGCATACAATCCCTGCGCGGTAAAAATCTTTTCATCGATTCCTAAAATTATATTATCAAACTGAATTGTAGTTGCAGTTTCAACTTCCGGAAACCCTTTTCTTAATTCTTGAGTTAAAGGAAGAGGTGCAACGTTGAAAAGCTCTGTTCCCCGAAAAGGGTTTCCTTTTTGTTCTTGTTCAACCCGATAAATACGATCTGATTTTTCAAAATGTTGATCGTAGTTTAATTCATATTGAATATATAGTGCAATCAGAATAAAACAAGTCATTCCAATCGTTAAGCCAATGGTATTTATAACCGCATATAATTTATTGCGGAATAGATTTCTTATAGCGACAGTGAAATAATTCTTTAACATAGCACGGGGTTTTAAATAATTAATAATTACTCCTGTCGAATTGCTTCAACCGGATTTGATAAAGCAGCTTTCAAACTCTGTAAGCTGACCGTTAAAAAGGCAATCGTAATTGCAACGATAGCTGCCACCACAAATACATCCCAGCCAATATCTATACGGTAAGCAAAACTCTCCAGCCAACTACTCATTAAGTACCAGGCAATAGGTGCAGCAATAAATAGTGCTAATATCACCAACACCAAAAACTCTTTTGATAACAGGGTAACTATATTAGATATCGACGCACCTAATACTTTTCGAATACCAATTTCTTTACGTCTTCTTTCTGCTGTATATGCTGCCAGACCAAGAACTCCCAGGCAAGAAATCAAAATTGCCAAGCCGGCAAAGATTGCCAGTAAGCGACTGCTTCTAACTTCTGTTTTGTATAGTTGATCATAAGCTTCATCCAGGAAGGTATAATCAAAAATCCCATCTGGTTCGATTTGCTGAAAAACTTGTTGAGCAGCGGCGATTGCTTCGTTCGTTTTATCACTGGTCGTTTTCACATAAAAACGCTTCATCCCCCAACGGAAATCCTGAACAAAAATGAGTTGCTCAATCGGATGATGAAAAGAACGGAAATGAAAATCTTTTGCAATACCAACTACCCTGCCCTCTATTCCGTTAAAGTTCATCCACTTCCCAATTGGGTCTTCCATCCCTAAACTTTGTACCGCCGTTTCATTTAGGATAAATGAGCTGGAGTCCCGATTTCCAGGATTAAACCATCTGCCTTCTTTTATTTCTAAACCAAAGAAATCTGGAAAATTTTCGGCAACGCTCAATCGAAAAAGCATTGGGTCTCGCTCAGGGTCTTTTCCTTCAAAGTCGAAACCACCATAGCGATTACTGACATCTGTAATCAAACTATTACCGATGGTTACTTCCTGAATGGCAGGTTTCTTTGATAATTCATTTTGAAATAACAAGGGATCACAGGAGGAGCAATTAAAAGTAAATATTTGCTCCCGTTCATATCCCAACTTTTGATTCCGGACAAAGTCCATTTGCTTGAGCATAACCAGCGTTGCGATGATCAGCATCCCCGAACAAGCGAATTGCGCAGTAACCAGGAATTTTCGGAGGCCGCTTCGACCAGCGAGTCCTTTAAAATCTGTCCCGCGAATAGCCTGCAACGGTTTAAAAGAGGATAATTGTACCGCAGGATGAATCCCCGCTAATAAAATTGCACCGAGCAATATACCTCCGAAAATTAGTAAAGACGATGGGCTTATCAATTGACTAAACCCAAATGATTTATCCGTCAGGCTTTCAAAGTGTTCCATACCCACATTTGCAATCGCAAATGCAATCAGTCCGGACAGAAAGACGAGCAAAACAACCTCTGTTAAATATTGACTGAATAATTGAAATTTGCCCGCTCCAATGATTTTACGGACGCCCGTTGACTTTGCTCTTTGTGCTGATCGGGCCGTCGTAAGATTCACATAATTGATACAGGCAATTAACAAAATAAATAATCCAATTATTCCGACGGTTTTTATCGTCGCCCAATCTCCTTGAGCCATTCGACTGTATTTAATAAATCCTGAGCCCAGATATACATCCGTCAAAGCTTGCAGCTCAAAACTTGTGCGATCACTTTCTGGTTTGTCCTCCTGATCAGGAATGAGGGCCGATAGTTTTTTGTCCACGACTAACTTATCAATCCCCGGTCGCAAAAGGACATAACAATCGTAATTATACGCGCCCCAATGTGTCGCGCCTTCTCCATAAAACTTACTGACATTTCCCTCCATCGGGATCATGATCTTAAACTGAAAATGCGAATTGGAGGGCATATCTTCAATCACTGCACTGACGATCAAATCCTGATGCTCTACCAGTTCAAGTGTTTGACCGATTACATCCGTCGTTCCATAAATCAACTCTGCCATACTCTTCGTCAACACAACATCCGTGGGTTGATCCAGTGCTCCATCCGCGGTCCCGTGAATAAATTCAAAGTCAAAAATATCTAAGATTTCAGCATGGACTAACTTCGTCTCTCTGACATCAAACTTCTTATCTCCGTGGCGAAGTACGGTTCCCCATAATTGTCCAAAAAAGGTCAGAGCTTCTACTTCTGGCACCTGGCCTGCTGCTTCGACTAAAGGAAAAGGAGCAGTTGCAATCATTTCTTTCTCGCCACCAAAGGACCAGCTTGCCAGGACTCGATAGATTCGATCACCTTTTTCGTGATGTTGATCGAAGGTCACTTCATCTTTTACCCAAAGGAAGATCAACAAGACCGCAGCTATACCAATAGCTAATCCGCTACCATTAAGCAAAGTGTAAAACTTATCCCTTTTTAGATTGCGGAACGCATATTTAAAATTTCTAAAAATCATAGCTTTATATTTTTGGTTAGCCTCCGAATATTTTTTTCCATTCGCAGGAATTCATGATCCGCTGATCCTTATTCGCTACGCAAGCTTTCTGAAGGGCTATTCATCGCCGCCCGGATACTCTGGAAGCTCATCGTCGCTAATGCGATGGTAATCGCTACTACCGCTGCTAAGGCAAAGTACCACCATTGCAAATCTATTCGCTCCGCAAATCCATCTAACCAGCCATTCATAAAATACCAGGACAAAGGAATCGCAAGTACCAACGCAACAATCACTAACTGAATAAAATCCTTGGAGAGTAAGCCAACAATATTATAGACCGATGCACCCAATACTTTCCGGATACCGATTTCTTTTTTCTTGCGCTCCGCGACAAAAGCGATCAGAGCAAATAAACCAAGACAGGAAACCAGAATCGCCAATCCAGAAAACAAAGAGAAGATCTTTCCGAATAATTGCTCAGAAGCATATTGCTTGTCATAATGATCATCCAGGAAAAAGAAGTCCAATGGATTATCTGTAAACATGGACTTCCAGACGCCTTCGATATCAGACATCGTATGTCCAATTTCTTTCGTATTCAGTTTTAGTGAAAAATACTCCGGAACGAATCTCTGGGCAAAACCTCTCAAGATCATCGGTTCAACGATCGACTTCGGAGACTCCTGATGAAAATCTTTGACAACACCAACAACAGTCATCGGATCTCCCCAAAAATCAATCTCTAATCCTAAGGCCTCTTCCGGTGTTGCAAAGTCAAAGACTTTAACAGCACTTTCGTTAATTACACAGGATCGATCATCGCTTCCCATTTTATCGGAGAGTGCACGCCCTGCTACAAAATCTAAATCATACATTTCGGTATAATTAAAGTCAGCAGCCATCGCATGTAATCCATATGGTTCTTCATCATCACCAATCTTAGTGACTCCGGCAGTCCAGCCAAATGGTTGTCCAGGAACAGCCGTAGAATTAGATACTTGATTCACTACTGCCATCCGTTCCAATTGCTTTCTGAAGGTCTTCGCTTTATCACTGAAAGTAGAGTCGATTACTATTGGTCTTTTAATGACTAAGGTTTGCTCAATATCAACCCCTAGCTTTTTATCCTTCATATAATCCAATTGATTATAGATAATAATGGTACTGGCAATCAAGGCGATGCTCGCCACAAATTGGAATACCACCAATCCTTTTCGCATCCAGTTTCCTCTGTTATTCCGTGATTTCGTTGCACCACCATTAAGTACAGTGATTGGCTTAAAAGAAGACAACAAGACGGCCGGATAAAAACCTGTCAATAAAGTTCCGAGGGCAAATACTCCTAGAATAATTAATAATAATTTACCATTGGAAAAAATGGACATAGGGATCGGTCTTTCGATCAGATTCACAAACCAGGGACTTAATAATTGCGCCAATAAAAATGCACTAACTATTGCGGCAAGATTTAACAAGGCAGCCTCCGTCATAAACTGACGAATCAATGAAGCTCTTCCCGATCCGACTACTTTACGAACCCCTACCTCTTTTGCACGAATCTCAGAGCGCGCGGTCGAAAGGTTAATATAATTGAACCAGGCAATTAGCAAAACCAGACTTCCGATTAACAATAAGAAGTTAACTGCATTGCCATCACCAGGTGCTTCGGTCTCAAATAAAAAGTTAGACTTCAAGTGAATATCCTCAAAAGGTTGCAAGTAAAAAACAACAGACTCACTCGCTTCCTTATCATAAGTACTTTCCATGATCGCTGGTATTCGCGATTCCATCGCTTGCCAATCTGTCCCTGGCTTAAGTTGTAAGTACGTAAGAAAGCCATCCCAGTAAGGATTCGTTTCACTTTGTCCACCTTCGTTGAATACATCAGAGTAGGTGATATAGGACAGCAGAATGTCGAATTTGATATGAGAATTCTGAGGAGCATCTTTTAGGATTCCGGTAATTTTATAATCTGTATCGTTGTTCCGATTCAAGGTCTTTCCAATAGGATCAACATCGCCAAACATTTTTTTGGCCACGGACTCTGTGATACAAGCAGAGAAAGGCTCATTCAAACAGGTTTCAGGGTTACCTTTTACGAGGGGAAATGAAAACATTTCAAAAAAGGAAGGCATTGCAAAATAAACTCTCTCCGGTTGGAAGGATACATCTTTGTTATCTTTACGCGTATAAATTGCGTCCCCCGAAGCGGTTAGTTTTACATAGTTTTCTACCTCTGGAAAATTATTGGCAATCACCGGACCAGCACATGCAGCACCCGCAGCAAATTGCATAAAGGCTACTCCATTATCTACCCGATCCGTACGAACCCGATAAATATTTTCACCTTTCTCATGTAACTTATCATAACTTTTTTCATAAGCAACATACTGCCAGATAAATAGTACTGCAGTCATCCCGACTACTAGGCCGACAAAATTGATCAAAGAAATATATTTTTCTTTTAGCAGATGTCTCCAGGCGATTTTCAGATTATTCTTAAACATAGCTTTTTATTTTGATTTTTTCTTGAAGGCTTTCCCTAAGTGGTTAGCTTTAAGCGCCTAACCAAAATTGCTTATATAATAATTTTGTCCTGAAGAAATTTCATAAGTAT
>JAHDHW010000259.1 GCA_020631105.1 Saprospiraceae bacterium
TTAATAATTCTTCTACTTGGCGCGGTGCGCTGTAAACCGTAGAACTGCTATAACCTAAGATTTCCAACCACTCCTTAAATTGAGCAATGAGCAGTTTCTTATCACCCAATTTTATACCCCTGCCTTGCTTTTTTGATTTTTTTTGGACCACTGCCATAAACTACTGATTTGATTAAACTTTACTGGTCCACTTTACCAATGGGCCACTGGTGGACTACTGGACCACCTAACTTTTTATGTTGCTGCTTTTTCATACCCCTGCCTCCCTTTTTGATGTTTTTTTGGACCACTGCCCTAAACTGTTGATTTGATTAAACTTTAGTGGTCCACTTTGCCAATGGGCTACTACTGGGCTACTGGACCACTTTGGGTTATTTACCTTTTATTTTCTCCAACGCCATATCTAAAGCGGTGGTAATACTGTTTTGCAACTGCTGGTACTCCTCATAGCTTACCACTTCATATTCATAACCTTTACGGAACTTATCGCCGCCAACTATTTTCAAATAACCGCAAAGCTGCAGCTGGTATAAATGACGCTTTAATGTCGTGGGACTTATTCTTAATGAACTCCTGATTTCCTTCGCATAGAATGAGCTTTGGTTGTTCTCTTTTAATTGGGCCTTTAGCCGTTCAAAGAACTTCCGGCAAGCTCCGCTAATTTCATCGGCTTTAGCCAATAACACATCTTTTAAAAGTGCGTTAGCTGCTGCAATATCTTCTAAGGTTGTTTCAATGTAAACCTCTCCAGTATTTGGATCCGATTTCTGTTCGCGCTGGAACTGGTGGTAAAATGTAACGCACTCAATAAATTGCAGATAGTGGGTGTTGGTGCGAAGCGGTTTAAACACTTCTTGCGGTATTTTTAGTTCTTGGGCGAATGGGTTTCTAATGCTCACCGGTTTGAAAAGGGTTTGCATATCCTTAAATAACTCTTTGATTTCTGTTTCGGTTTTAGCGTCCACCGTTCCAGCAGAATAACGCCGTTGGTAATCCATTACTTTTTCAAAATGATTGCTGCTATTATCCCGGTAAATCAGAAGGCTGCGATTCGCATTATCCTCGTAAACTCTTTCTTTCGTTGTCGTTCCAGCAACGCAGATAGGACCTTCCACTAATAATGGAACTGTTTCCAAATTTCCTTTGGCATCTTTTGCAACCACTCGTTTATTAATTCGCTTTTTGCTCATTAATTCTCTAAGTGCCAGCAGAGGACCATTGCCACCAGAATTGTTTCCAGACAGCCCGTCCATATCTTCAATCAAAATAAGTTTGTGCTGAAGCTCTTTTTGTTTGAAGTAGTAAAATGCATTTTCCGATAACATGGTAATTTCAAGTTGATCTTGCTCTGGGATAAGTTCGGCTACCTTTTCCTGTAAATAGGTTTTTCCGGTTCCACTTGCCCCCAGGCTAATCATATGAAGCGGCTGCTCTCTTAGTCTGCTGGTAAAACACAAGTACATTAATAATCGGTTCACCTCTTCGCCAATAACGCCACTGCGACCAATGTCAATATTGGTTTGTTTCAGTAAGTTTTCTTGCTTTAAATATTTCAAGGCGGCTTCTCGTCTTTCTGGGGTGAGGATTCTCGGTTTGGCATCACCCAATTTGTTGCGTTTGTTTTCCATTGCTTTAAATCTGTAGGTTTCTAATTCTTCAATTAAATGAGCAAGTAGTAATCGGATTTCGCTGGTGCCGTATTCTAGTTTCTCGGCAGCACTGCGAATGAACTTTTGTAAGAAATTATCATTGTAAAGGTCTAAGCCACTTTGGCGAACACTGTGCAACGGGCTGAGTTTGGGAACCCTTTCTAACAGCAACGTTACCCGCAACCTGTCGGTTTGCTGCATATTGATTCCACCAAGCAGCGTACATTTTAAATAACCTCTTTCGTAAGTGATTAATTCCGGATTGCTAGTATTGAAGACTCCTTGAGTTTCTTTTGATGGCGATGGTTTATTATTAAAAGCATCTTTACTCACATCACCCAAAGGATGCCGGTTGTTTAATAGATGATTGAGAACTTCTGGCTCATGGCTTTGGATTAAGCTGTTAATGTCTTCACCATGCGGGGTTTGAACTTTGCTGATTTGTATCATAGGTTTCTCTAAGTTGTTTTGCATATCTCTCCACAGATTGTTCACCAGCTTCGTCGCCATCCATCCAGAATATGATTTCCTCGAGTTGAGTAAGTTGATTAATGGCGTTCCGGTGTTCTGTGGTTAAGCCCATTGTTCCGAACAGTGCAAGCACTGTGTAATCTTGGGCAATTTGGCTGATGGTTAATAGTGTAGCAGCATCAATAATGCTTTCGGTTAAAATGAGTTTCTTGGTTTCGGGTGATGGGTAGTTTGGGTAAAGTCCTTGGCGGTCCGTTAAATAAAAATGCCTCCGTTCTGGGTCTCCAGTAACCGAACGACCGTAAAGTGAAACAATGTTTCCAGCTTCATCCTTTAGAGGGAAAACGATGCAGCTCTTTAATTTGGAAAACACTGTTCCACTATTGTAACCAACTTCTAAACCTAAACTTAAACCTCTCTCTTTTAAATATTTCTTGGCTCTATTACTCCGGTTAATATTCTGGCGCAACTTCTCAAAGGTCTCGCTGTAGTTAGATTCTCGTTTTAGAGGAGGAGAAGCACTTACTGGATTTACCAAAGAATTCTGGTTCCCTTCGTTTGGATTACCTAAATCACCCAAACCCAAAAGTTCTTTAGCTTTTAATATCGCTCGGTACTTCCCCTCTTTGCAACCTACAACAGCTCCACTCAACTTAGAGATAAAACCTTCCTTTAATCCTATAAAATCAATGACATCGCCAGTTTCAGCTTCGCAATTAGCACTAAAGCAACACCAAGTATTCGTATCTCGATAAACTTTAAAACTTGGTTTCTTATCCTTATGAAAAGGACATTTAGCCATTCCGTTTTTATCAACCTCGATTCCGTAATGCTTTAAAACTGCTTCGATCGTTAATCGATCCTTTATATCGGAGATGGTCATAAAAAAAGTTTTTTTTTAAAAACTGTAGTGTTCACTTATCAGTGACAAAGGTAACTGATAAATCACTGATTAAGCAAACTTATCCGTTTGGATTATCACCATTAAATGAATTAAATTTGCAATCATCCTCATTTTTAAGGGGTTTTCGTAATCTATAAGTTATGAACATTGGAGGTAAAATATCTGATTTACGTAAGGAATCAGGTTTAAACAGAGATGCTTTAGGTAAAATGGTAGGAACTTCCGGAGCTGTAATCGGAAGATATGAAAGGAATGAAATTACTCCATCTATAGAAGTTGCTGCTAAAATTGCTGATGCGCTAGAGGTATCACTAGATTATCTAACAGGAGGAACGGGCACCATTGTGAAGGATAAAAAAATGCTTTATCGACTTGAACTTTTACAAAAGGTAAGTAAACAGGAGCGCGAAACTATTCTACACGTTATGGATTCACTTCTACAAACGGCCCAACTAACGAGCACTCAACAAAAATTATCTTGATAAATTCTAAGAACAAAAGGGCGGTTATTTGGCATTCTAGCCTAAACAAAACAAGATAAAAACCGCTACTACCGTAACGAACTTCTCCGGCAATTGCGCCTCCAAAGTTCTGCGCTTTTTCTCCTTGTTTTTTTACGCTATCATCCGCGCCTACTCCTGCGCCCTTAAACCCAATATCGTATAAATGAACACTCCAAAAGGGCCCAGCCGGCGCTTAACTTTGTGCTCGCCGCTCCGGCGGCTTGGGCTGCGGCTTATATTTTATTTACGCCTGCCGGCGGCATGCCAGCCTTGTGTTTATGAAAAAACATTGCCGTAAAAAAGGTTGTTTTACAACCATCCTTTTCCGGCACCCAAGCCGTTACTCGCTCGGCTTCGCCTAACCGCCTAAAACATTTCAAAATTCAAACGCTGGCCGCCGCCAGCGTTACACATCCTTTAACTGATTACTCAACTCTGCAATTCTTGCTGCCGTAGAACCAATCAGTTAAAGGGTGAAAAATCGCAATTTCGTTTAGTTGCGACAATGCAATGATAATGTCATTGTTTCACTAAAACAGCACGAATACCATCACCCTCTTTAAAGACATGCAGAACTTTCTTTTTGTCCAGTTCAACATAAAATTCATCCTTCGAGATATTAACTAATTCTACTGCTGACTGCGGATAAGATTCAGAATATACGTTGTCAACATAATTAGATATAAATGAAATAGACAAAGCTTTCTTTAGGTGTATAAATTCCGCATTATCTATAGGTTCATTCCTAATTAAGTCTTCTATTTTCTGATCTGAAATAACATCTCCGAAAGAAATATCATAACTCAACAATAATTTCGAGAAAACACTATCTGAAAATGTTTGGCTAAAGCCAGCATACTGCATAAAAGATGTACTACTTATCTCATTTTTTGAAAGATCACTGTACACTTTTTGACCATTAGGAAGCCTGTAAAAACCCTCTTTTGTTTCGGAGCAAGAGCAAGTAAAACTCAGGGCTACAATAGCAAATGCGAATGATTTAAAATTCATGACAACTTAATAGTCTGAGGTATCATTACCGTCTGTACCTCCCTGATTTTTTTGTGGATCAAACCCACTCTGTCCTTTAAGCTGAACTTTACCAGTACCATTAGAATTTTGTAGTACTTTCTCAGTAGAATTAGTAATTGTATTTCCCTGGAAATTAACAGGGTGTTCTCTATTGTTCATCTTAATTGTAACAAGATCACCCTTTTTCAAAGATTTCCAGACCAGATTTTTAATCTCATCATCTGAGGCATCTAGATTGTCCGTTCCTATTTCTCTCCCCACTTCATTGTTGTGCAAATCCATTTGTATTGCAGCTGGATCATATTGAGGGTTTTTTGGGTCCTTAGCTGGGCTTGTCTCTCCTAATTCATGAAGCGTAGCAATCTCCTCGGCTTTTTCTTTCCCAATATCTCTAGCGTTTAGAGCATTCCAGTAGGCATGCCTGAACGCGTCTGCCTCTCCATCCGCAATCCCTTTCAGGTTTCCTAATTTCCACATTCCCATAGCGGCCTGTGCAGCTACATCTTTATTCGCCCTAACATAATATGCTTTAACTGGATTAAGGACAGCCCATTTAATTTCTTCCGTTCTCGCTTTCTCAAGCCCTTCCAATTCTACGTGATCAATAACCACATTCTCACTAAACGCATAAGGCGAGTTGTGGGGATACTTAGAAGCTAAAGGATCGATTGCGAAGAACCTTCCGATTCTAGGATCATACATTCTGTACTTGTAGTTGATGCTGTTCCCTTCACCTTTAACTTCGTCGTCCATTTCTTGGCCTTGGAACCCATAACGATAAGCCCCATCTTCACTTCCATAACGTCCCGCCATACGCATACCAAAGGGGTAGCAATCTGAATGGCTGATGACGTTCTCGCGCACGTGAACCGCTTGTAAAATTTCTTCGCTATGTAATCTCGGGCAACC